>NZ_NCVI01000017.1:0-185190 GCF_002096895.1 Streptococcus mitis
TTTGGTACCCATGATCCTAGTGGTTTGTAAACATAAGTTACTGTTGAACCATCTTTACCAATCTTACCTTTCGCTTCTCCATCTACACGAACAAGAACATAACCCTTGATAACTTTTCCACTTGTAGCGTACTCATCGCCTACTTTACCTTCTGTAGTCTCTGCAGGAAGAAGGTCTTTGCCTTTTTCATCTACATATTTAACTACTAGGTTAGCTTTGTTCGCTACGTAGTTGATTGGTGTATCTTGACCTGGATCTGTTGGAATACTTGGTACTTCATATCCTTTAGTTGGATCGTTTGGATCTACTGGTTTCAACGGATTACCGTCTTTATCCTTAGGTGTGTATCCTGGCACGTATGGAAGAACTGGTTTATCATTGCCTGGTTTGGTTGGATCTGTTGGATCGTTTGGATACTTGATTGGGTCTGTTGGTTGACCTGGGATGTTTGGTACCCATGATCCTAGTGGTTTGTAAACATAAGTTACTGTTGAACCATCTTTACCAATCTTACCTTTCGCTTCTCCATCTACACGAACAAGTACATAACCTTTGATAACTTTTCCACTTGTAGCGTACTCATCGCCTACTTTACCTTCTGTAGTTTCTGCAGGAAGAATGTCTTTGCCTTTTTCATCTACATATTTAACTACTAGGTTAGCTTTGTTTGCTACGTAGTTGATTGGTGTATCTTGACTTGGATCTGCTGGAATACTTGGTACTTCATATCCTTTGGTTGGATCGTTTGGATCTACTGGTTTCAACGGATTACCATCTTTATCCTTAGGTGTGTATCCTGGCACGTACGGAAGAACTGGTTTATCCTTGCCTGGTTTGGTTGGATCTGTTGGATCGTTTGGATACTTGATTGGGTCTGTTGGTTGTCCTGGGATGTTTGGTACCCATGAACCAAGTGGCTTGTAAACATAAGTTACTGTTGAACCGTCTTTACCAATCTTACCTTTCGCTTCACCTTCTACTCGTACTAATACGTATCCGTCAATCACTTTTCCTTCTGTAGTGTACTCATCTCCTACTTTTCCTTTTGTTGTTTCTGTAGGTTTAAGTTCTTTTCCATTTTCATCTACATGTTTAACTACTAGGTTAGCGTCATTTGCTTCATAGTTAATTACTGTATCTTTTCCTGGATCTGTTGGGACATTTGGTACTTCATAACCTTTAGTTGGATCGTTTGGATCTACCGGTTTAAGTGGTTGACCATTTCCATCTTTTGGAGTATATCCTGGTACATATGGTACTACTTCTGTTGGTTGTCCTGGTTTGGTTGGATCTGTTGGATCATTTGGATACTTGATTGGATTTGTTGGTTGTCCTGGGATGTTTGGAATCCATGATCCTAGTGGTTTGTATGTTACCACTTCTGTAGTGTTTTCTGAGTCTGCAGTTACTTTTGTAGTTGGTACTGTTGCTTTATCAGCTAAGTATCCTTTAACTACTGGTGACTTCACTTCAGCCAAGTCTTGAGCTGGTGTCCAATCTCCGTATGTAACCTCACCTGTAACCAAGTTAACTTTCGCTTCACGTGTGAATTTAGCTTCTTGTGTTACTGTTTTTGGAGTTCCATCTTCGTTTAATACTGGAGTTCCATCTTCGTAAACATAAGTAATTGTACGTGTGACAGTTTTGTTTAGATCTTTTTCTTCCAAACCAGCTGGGTATTTAGGGCCGTCTGGGTTATTTGGATCTACTGGAGTTCCTGGTGTTTTTGGTTGATCTGGTGTAACTGGTACAACACGTTCTTTAAACGTTACTTTAAACTCTTGATCAGTGTCTTTATCTTTATCGAACTTACCACCTTCTGGGTATGTATTAGAAACTAATTCATATCCTTTGTTTTCAAGTTCTTTGATTTTCGCTTTTACATCAGCCTCTTTTGTAAGTGGTGTATCTGAGTCACCTTCTTCAGTAATAGCGTCAACACCTGGAATTGGATTTCCTTTTTCATCTACGAAAGTCGTTTTAGCTTTTTGTGTATCCTTCATATAGTTAATCGGTGTATCCTCACCTGGGTTAGTTGGGATACTTGGTACTTCATAACCTTTAGTTGGATCGTTTGGATCTACTGGTTTCAACGGATTACCATCTTTATCCTTAGGTGTGTAGCCTGGGACGTACGGTACTACTTCTGTTGGTTGTCCTGGTTTTGTTGGATCTGTTGGATCATTTGGATACTTAATTGGGTTTGTTGGTTGACCTGGAATGTTTGGAATCCATGAACCTAATGGTTTATATGTTACAACTTCTGTAGTATCTTCTGAGTCTGCAGTTACTTTTGTAGTTGGTACAGTTGCTTTATCAGCTAAGTATCCTTTAACTACTGGTGATTTAACTTCAGCTAAGTCTTGAGCTGGAGTCCAATCTCCGTATGTGACTTCACCTGTTACTAAGTTGACCTTAGCTTCACGAGTGAATTTAGCTTCTTGTGTTACTGTTTTTGGAGTGCCATCTTCGTTTAATACTGGAGTGCCATCTTCGTATACGTATGTTATTGTACGTGTTACTGTTTTGTTTAGATCTTTTTCTTCCAAGCCAGCTGGGTATTTAGGTCCGTCTGGGTTATTTGGATCTACTGGAGTTCCTGGTGTTTTTGGTTGATCTGGTGTAACTGGTACAACACGTTCTTTAAGTGTTACTGTGAACTCTTGGTCAGTGTTAACATCTTTATCGAATACTTCGTCTGTTGGGTATGTATTAGATACTAATTCATATCCTTTATTTTGAGCTTCTTTGATTTTCGCAGCGATTTCATCTGCTTTTGTAAGCTTGTCTCCACCTTTACCTGTTTCAGTTACCGGTGTATTTCCTTCAACCTCTTTTACATTACCATCTTTGTCTTGGTAAACAAATGTTGTTTTAGCTTTTTGGATTGGTGAGTAGGTTACTACATATTCGTAATCTTCATCTGTTGCTGTTGTAGCCTGTACAGGAACTTTTTCTACACTTGCAATGTATCCTTCTTTTTGAGGCACAGTTACTTCTGGAAGATTTGTATCTCCAATACCTGTCCAGTTAATATAGATTGGTTTATCATTTGAACCAATTTCTGCTTTACCTTCAGCATTTGTCTTAACAGTTCCTTTATAGCTTACAGTCTGAGTCGTTGGATCAAATACTTGTTGTCCTGCAAGACCTGGTGCATCATCAGCATACACATACTTAATTGTACGGTTTACTTCTTCTACTTTTGTTTTCTTAACATAATTGTAATCTACAGGCGTAACATAAGCTGATGCATTAAGTCCATTCTTTTTCAATTCTTCAGTAGAATATAAATCACGAACTCTAGTGTTCGTTACACTTAATGTACCTTCAATTCCTGTTGTAGGGATGTTTGCAAGGATGTACTCTTCTCCATCTACTTCTTTTATTAATGGAGGAATATATTCAGATACATTGTATTTTTTACCTAGAACATTAGTATTATCCTTTGTACCATCTTCATTTAAAGGACGATTACCATCGTATTTAGTAGTAGCATGCCCTATAGTTTTACCAGTCTCAAGATCTTTAAGCTCTATTACTACTGCTCCTGTTGGTGGTTCTCCTAGAGGTGTTCCAGATGCGTTGATTTCCCAACCATTTGCAACTTTTGTAGTAACTTCTTCTTTTTCACCGTTAATAGATGTTCCACCTGATACTGTAAGAGTAGCTGCAGTCTTATCGTTTCCTGCTGTTCCTCCTGTAATAAGCCCAAATTCATTATACGTAACATTAGAGAATTCATTTGTTAAAGTTTTATTTTTAATTACTTTCTCTACACCTAAAGATTGAAGAGATAGCGAGATATTAGAACCTTCTTGGATGTATCCTTCTGTTACAGTTACCTCTAATTCTGTTGGAGAGATTAATTTTGGAGTTAATGTAAATCCACCTTCACGACCATCTTGAAGAATCCAAACGTTGTTTTCGTTAGCTTTAACATTAGCCCAACGGTTAGCAAGACGGTAAGTAATACTATCTCCTTTGTTAGGATTAATAGTAGATGCTGTATTTAATCCATTTACAAAGTTAGTACTTCCTTCAAGTTCTTTAAATTCTGTAAATTCAGAATTAGGTAATTTAATAGTAAATTTAGAACCTACTCCATAACGGATATCTGAATCTGTATTAATCTCTAGAGTATCACTCTTACCTTTCAATTCATTAGAAACATATGTTAAACCATTATTTGATCTTAATGAAGCTGATGTTCCTTGTTTTGAGAAACTTGCTTTCTGACCTTTACGTGTATACGTATGTTCAACAACTGTTCTTCCATCAATTTTAATAGTTGCTGTATACGGAGTGTCTTTTGAAATTTGTGGAGCTAAGTATCCACCACCTGATAGGTTTTCAGCACCAAATGAAACAATAGGATAATCTTTCACTTTCGCGTTCCACTCAATGTTGTAAGTATATGTACCCGTTTCATTAGCAACAGCTGGTTGTTCAGCAACACGTTGGTCATAAGTCATTCCACGTTGAGTACGTTGCGCCCAATATGGTGTAGATTTGTTATTGTTGTTTCCTGTTGAAGTTCTATAGTCTATAGATTTAACTTTACCGATTACTGTTCCATCTGCTGCTGTAATTTCTTTTCCTGCAGGGAAGGCAGCACCAAACTCTGCTAAGTTTGTAACTTCAATTTTTGTAATTGTACCTGCTTGTAAATCTGAAGTATCAATTGTTGAATCAAATCCCCATGCTTTAGGAGTTGTATTATCAGCATTCATCGTAATATAACCATTTGTTAAAGATTTAACTTTTTCTCCATCTTTAACAACATCTTTTCCTACGATTTTTTGGTCTTGAGTTGCTGCACCATCTAATACAGCTTCAACTTTACCTGCATGGCCAGCACGTTTCATTTCAGCATAAACTGCTTCAATTGCGGCAGAAAGACGATTCACTTGAGCTACCATTTGGTCTTTAGAAGCATCAGATGAAAGCAAATTATTAGCATTAGCTGCTTCAAGCTGAACTGCCTCGATTGTAACCGCAAGTTCTTTTTTCGCTGCTTCATCTTTCACTTCTTTATCTGAGAAGTTTGAGGCTACTGTTGCCATAACATCAGCTTCTGAAGTCAATTGAGTAAGAACTGTCTTCACTTCATCTTGTGCTTTTTCTGTTGTAGCTTTTTCATCCGTTTTTTTATCAGTTTTTTCTTTAGCTACTTCTTTTTTGGCAGCTTGCTCTTTATCAGATTTTTCTGTTGCAGCTTTATCTGCAACTTCTTTTTCTGCTACAGGTTTAGCTTCAGTTTTAGCTTCTTCTTTAACTTCAGGTTTTTCATCTGCTTTTACAGCATCAATCTTTAATTCTGGAAGTTCTTCAACAACGGGTGTCGTAGGACCAGAATCAGATTTCTGTTTATCAGAATTTGTAACTTCTGGAGTTTTTGCAGAAGCAGTACTTGTTTCATCAGCTTTAACAGCGTTTGCTCCTAACAGAAGAGCAGTCCCCAAAAGAACACTAGCCGCACCAAAGCTATACTTACGAATAGAAAAGCGCTGGGCTCTTCTACCATGGTATTTTTCCATTCTTGAATACATGTTTTCTCCTTTTTATCTTAATCTAAAAGCTTTACGTTTACATATAACTCTATATGTTGGTTTTTATAAAAGTACCTCTATTATTTTATCATAAATAAAACCAACTTGTCCATAAAAATATCGCGTTTATACTCGATTATTTTATATTATTTTTGTGCACTGGGTACAAAAAAAATCAATATCATCAAACTATTTCTAAGAATACTTGGATATATATATATATATATTGCATAAAAATACAAAATAGAAAACAATAAACCTTGATATCAAAAAGGAATCTATTCTATTTCTTCGATTTTAACATCTAAAAAAAGATGACGAATCATCTTCTTTAACTATAATAACTTTAGTTACGGTTTAATACGGTGCAACATACGTGGGAATGGAATAGCTTCACGGATGTGTTTTGTTCCTGCTGCGAAGGTTACCATACGTTCGATACCGATACCAAATCCTCCGTGTGGAACTGTACCGTATTTACGAAGGTCAAGGTAGAATTCATATTCTGTACGATCCATGCCAAGTTCATCCATCTTAGCAACTAATGCATCGTAGTCTTCCTCACGCATAGACCCACCGATGATTTCTCCATAACCTTCTGGTGCAAGCAAATCTGCACAAAGCACGCGCTCTGGATTTTCAGGAACTGGTTTCATGTAGAAGGCCTTGATGGCTGCTGGATAGTTCATGACAAATGTTGGCACACCAAAGTGGTTTGAAATCCACGTTTCATGTGGTGAACCAAAGTCATCACCATGCTCAAGATGTTCGTAGTCAGCATCTTCATCATTCTCATGCTCTTGCAAGAGGTCAATAGCTTGATCGTAAGTGATGCGTTTGAATGGCTCTGCAATGTAGCGTTTCAAGAGTTCTGTATCACGTTCCAAGGTTTCTAAGGCTTGAGGCGCACGATCAAGAACACCTTGTAGAAGAGCTTTCACATAAGCTTCTTGCAAGTCAAGCGACTCATCATGTGTCAAGTATGAGTACTCTGCGTCCATCATCCAGAACTCAGTCAAGTGACGACGTGTTTTTGATTTTTCAGCACGGAATACGGGACCAAAGTCAAATACACGACCAAGAGCCATAGCACCTGCTTCTAGGTAAAGCTGACCTGACTGGCTCAAGTAGGCTGGCGTTCCGAAGTAGTCCGTTTCAAAGAGTTCAGTTGAATCTTCTGCAGCATTTCCTGACAAAATTGGGCTATCAAACTTCATGAAGCCGTTCTTGTCAAAGAATTCATAAGTTGCATAAATGATAGCGTTACGGATTTGCATCACCGCTACTTGCTTACGAGAACGGAGCCACAAGTGACGGTTGTCCATCAAGAAGTCTGTTCCGTGTTCTTTTGGTGTGATTGGGTAGTCTTGAGATTCACCGATTACTTCGATGTCTGTAATGTCCAACTCATAGCCAAACTTAGAACGTTCGTCTTCTTTGACAATTCCTGTCACATAAACAGACGTTTCTTGGCTCAAGCGTTTGATAACATCAAACTTCTCAAGTCCCACTTCTTCACCAAATTTTTCTACAAAGTTTGGTTTAAAAGCCACACCTTGGAAGAAGGCTGTTCCATCACGCAATTGCAAGAAGGCGATTTTCCCTTTTCCTGATTTGTTGGCAACCCAAGCGCCAATCGTCACTTCCTGACCAACATAGTCTTTTACATCAATAATCGTTACACGTTTTGTCATTATTTTTCCTTTTCTTTTATTCTTTTATTTTTCCATAAATGCTTTCAAGCGTTTAACTGCTTCTTTAAGCGTGTCTAGGTCTGTCGCATAGCTGAGGCGCACATTTTCTGGCGCTCCAAAGCCTGCTCCTGTTATGAGTGCCAAACCAACTTCCTCAAGAATAGCTGTTGTAAAGTCAGTCACATCCGCATAACCTTTCATCTCCATGGCTTTTTTAACATTTGGAAAGAGATAGAAGGCTCCTTGTGGCTTAACGACTTCAAAACCAGGGACTTCACACAAGAGTGGATAGATGGTATTGAGACGTTCTTCAAATGCTTGACGCATAACTTCCACAGAATCTTGCGGTCCAGTTAGGGCTTCGATGGTTGCATATTGTGAAACAGCAGTTAGGTTAGAAGTTGTTTGACCTGTCAATTTGCTCATAGCAGCAATGATTTCTGGATCACCCACTGCATAACCTACCCGCCAACCTGTCATAGCATAGGCCTTAGATACACCGTTGATAACAATGGTTTGCTTGCGAATTGCTTCTGATAGACTTGAGATTGGAACAAATTCATTTCCATTATAAACAAGGCGACCGTATATATCATCTGCTAAAATCAGAATGTCATGCTCAACTGCCCAATTTCCGATAGCTAGTAATTCTTCACGAGTATAGATCATACCAGTCGGATTAGATGGTGAATTGAGAACCAAAACCTTTGTCTTATCTGTCCTAACTAGTTCTAGTTGATCCACTGTGACTTTAAAATCATTGTCTTCTTTAGCTTGAACAAAAACTGGAATCCCTTCTGCCATCTTGACTTGGTCTCCATAACTAACCCAGTATGGAGTTGGAATAATAACCTCATCTAAAGGATTGATTACAGCCATAAAGAAGGTATAGAGGGAGAACTTGGCACCTGTAGCAAAGGTAACCTCGTTACTTGCGACAGAATAGCCATAGTAGCGCTCGAAGTAGGTATTCACCGCAACTTTTAATTCTGGTAGGCCTGAAGCTACTGTATAGAAGGAAGCCTGTCCTTCTCGAATAGCTTTAACTGCTGCATCCTGAATATTTTCAGGAGTGTGAAAATCTGGTTGTCCTAAGGTCAAGAAAAGGACATCCTTACCTTGAGCTTTTAATTTTTTTGCTCTCGCATCACTAGCTAAAGTAACACTTTCTTCCATTTCTAAAACACGGTTGGATAGTTTCATAAGCCCTCCTTATTGACCAATGCTCCGGTTTCAAAATCTACTAGATAAAAATCAGAGCCTGACTTGACTTCCCAGATTGGCTTTTCTTGATAACGGCCAAAGGTAATCTTGTCAATCTCGCCAGCTCCTTTTTCCTTCGAAACAGCTTCTGCTTTTTCTTGTGAAATACCCTGATTTAGCTGATAAACGTAAATCTTATGATTATCTTTTCCAATCAGAACAGCAAGCGCTTCTTGCTGTTTATTACGACCAAGAACGCTGTAATAAGATTCCAAGCCATTATATAAATCAACCTGATCAGCCTGCTCTAATCCTGCATACTGCTGAGCTAATTTTTCTCCTTCACTTTTAGCTGTTTGATAAGGTTTCATGCTAAGAGAAACCAGATACAGAAAGGAAGCACTGATAACCACAAACAAAATCGTCATCCCTAGACCATACTGCCACAGTAGATTATTTTTTGCTTTATTTTGTCTTGTTTTCACTCGTCTATTTTACCATCTATTGGGCTTTATTACAAGTGAATGCAAGAATACTCTTCGAAAATCAAATTCAAACCACGTCAGCTTCGCCTTGCCGTACCCAAGTACTGTCTGCGGCTAGCTTCCTAGTTTGCTCTTTGATTTTCATTGAGTATAAGAAACCAATTCTATTTCTTCCTTCAAAGTAAACCGATTTTTCTTAGTTAAAACCGAGCAAGAAAAGTAAAGACAGCTCCAAAATCAACCTATTAAAAAACCTGAGCTTAGTACTCAAGTTTTCGTAATTTTTTTGATCTATGGAATCACTTTATCATCCATTCTTTTAGCCATTTTTCCTAAAAAGATAGTCAGTAGAAGGCTAATCATGACTAAAAAGGATCCTAGATAAAGAAATGTTACTACAAAGCCTAAATTGTCAATCAACCAGCCTGTCAGTGGGAAGAACACAATCATACTTAGACTAAACATCATAGAGTAGACACTCAGCATGGTTGCCCTTACTTCACTTGGGAGCCGCTCTTGCAAATCATTATCAAAAATCGGCTGAAAAAGAGCATATAGAGCATTACTAATCAAATAAACCAAAATATAGATTAGAGGTGTTCCAAAGTAGGACAGCAGGTAGGTAACTCCAGTCAGCAGGACGAGAATAGGGAAAAGCTTCAAGGCGGCATATATCTTTCCAATCTTACTCGCTAGATAGACTGCGACGATATTCAAGAGACTTCCAAGTAGCATAACTGCTGAAATTTGCCAACTACTTAAATCTGGTAACTGATTTTGATAGTAAAAATAAAACATGCACATGAGTGTACCAACAATCTGAGACAAAATCATCCAGTTGAAGAGCATGGGATTTCTCTCCAACTCTTCCTTAACAGTCCAAATAATCTGTTTCATGGTCACACTGTCAGTTTTTTCTAGCTTGACACTGGGCTCTTTCAGCATCCAAATCAAGACAAGAACTATGATAGAAGTGGCAATCATGATATAGTAGGTCAGGTGCAATTGACCATGGACAAAAAATCCCGCCAACACTGTCCCCAAAGAACGAGTTCCTTCGGCTACTCCTGACATGAAACTTGAAATGGATAGATAGCGCTCCTTTAGCCCAGCCTCTACAGCCGAGTCATAGACCATTGCTGCACTTGTTCCTGAATCAAAATTATAAGACAAGGCACTCACCGCCATTGCTAGTGCATAAATCCAAAAATTTCCCTGACCAGCCAACATGAGAATAGAAGACATAATTCCTGCTATACGACTTAAATAAAGGTTGGTCTTATAGGAATAACGATCAGCTAACATTCCAGATGGAATTTCACAGAGAAGACTGGTCGTATGAAAAATACTCTCCAGAAGTCCAATCTGCCAAAGAGACATTCCATTTTGACTGAGAAAGAGAATCCAAAAACTGGTAATCCCTAGAAATGCAAAAAACTCAACTCCGGCCATCAGGCCAATATTTTTCCGATAATTTCTTATTAACATCTTTTCTCCTTAACAAGTGTATTATTATTTCTTTTGTCCGTCACTTGTTAATCTTTGCCTTACATGATCTCCACCCCTTTTAGAAGCATTCTTCAATGCCATTATTGTTCCTTTAATGATTTATGAAATGATACCGGAAAATAGCTGTTCTGCGGTTTCTATTGCGAGTTTTCTTGTTTATTTTAGCACTTATGTCATCATATTACAAGAGAATATAGGAATACTCTTCGAAAATCAAATGAAACCCGTAATCTAAGAGAAACAGTTCTTACTTTTCCAGTGACAACTGACTAGAGCTTCTGTAATTTTTTAATTTTCAAATAAACTCTGAGCAAATTCCTTGCAAGTTGTCTTGTTTTGTTGTAATATATTTTATAACAACGAGAAAATTCTCGTAAATTTAAAAAAAGGAGACACATCATGTCTAAAAAAGTATTATTTATCGTCGGTTCACTACGTCAAGGTTCTTTCAACCACCAAATGGCTCTCGAAGCTGAGAAAGCACTTGCTGGTAAAGCAGAAGTTAGCTATCTTGATTACTCAGCTGTACCTCTCTTCAGCCAAGATTTGGAAGTTCCAACTCATCCAGCTGTAGCTGCTGCTCGTGAAGCAGTTCTCGCTGCGGATGCTATCTGGATTTTCTCACCAGTTTATAATCACTCAATTCCTGGGCCAGTGAAAAACTTGCTTGACTGGCTATCTCGTGCTCTTGACTTGTCTGATACACGTGGCGCTTCTGCCCTTCAAGACAAGTTTTTCACAGTATCATCTGTAGCCAATGCAGGTCACGATCAACTCTTTGCTATCTACAAGGACCTCTTGCCATTTATCCGTACACAAGTCGTTGGTGATTTCACGGCTGCACGTGTTAATGACTCTGCTTGGGCAGATGGAAAATTAGTTCTAGAAGAAACAGTCCTAAATTCACTTGAAAAACAAGCTCAAGACTTGGTTGCAGCGTTTCAGTAAAAAATAGATAGTTTAAAAAGTCTTTAATATCAAAATGAGCAACTTTTAATTTTAAGTTGCTCATTTTTTGTGCTATCTAATACTATCCTACTAGTTAAATCAGTATTAACACTTTATATTTAGCGATGTCTTCTAGCATGACCACGAGTTCCTGGTCCAGTTCTAATTGGTTTAACTTGTTTACCTGGACGTGAAGGAACATGGTGTACTGGTCCATGATGAGGTCTCGTTAAATGCGGTTTAGGCTGAACACTTGGTTTTGGATGAGTAACAACTACATTTGGTTTTGTAACAACTCCGACTACATGCGTGTGGCTGGTAGTACCAGTATGAATGACACTTGTCACCTCTGAATGAGTTTCGGTCTCATTTGTCGTGATAGTGACAATCGGTGTTGTTGGACCTGCTGTTGCCGCATTTGAGGTAACAGTGGTTGTCGTTGTAGTTGTAGTCGTAGCCGTTCCACCAGGAACAGGTGTTGTCTCTGTTTTCTTATTAACAGATGTTTGTGAAGAAAAATCTGTTGGTTTAATTGCAGCCAAGGCTTCAGCTGGAGTTAAGCTAGGTTTTGAATCAGTAGTCGCTACCGGCTTTGGTTGCACAGCTGGTGTTGGTGTAGCTGGAGTAGATACTACTGGTTTAACAGGTGTTACCGGTGCAGGTGCTACTGGTTTCACTGGAGCAACTGGTTGTGGTGTGGCAACAGGCGCTGGAGTTACTGGTGTCGAAACTACTGGTTTGACAGGTGTTACTGGTGCTACCGGTTTTGGTTTAACGACAGGCGCTGGCTTGGCCGGAGTTGACACTGCTGGTTTAACCGGTGTTACTGGCTTGACCGGTACAACGGGTTTTGCAACAATTGGTGATGATGCAACAACTGGATTCGGAACAGTCAAAACTGGTTTGATAGAAATTCCATTCCCTAGACTAGAAGGAGTTGCTGCAATAGTTGTTACTCCTTGTGGAGTGACATTTGGTTTATGAACAGTCGTATCCACTGACGCTACTGGTTTATCATCAATTCTTGTGATTTTCCAATTATCATAAATAACTGCACCAGTAACGAGGTTAACTCTCGCCACTCTTTCAAAAACTACAGATCGAACTACATCTTTGAAAGCTTTTTTACCATCTTTTAGATATTTGTAGTGAATGGTCTGCTTGGTCATTTTTCTCAGTGTATCTAAGTTTTCAACCGATTTAGGCCAAACAGGTGACAATGCATCTCCTGCTACCAATGGATTTCCAGCAATTGGTTTAGGATCATCTGCTGTGACAGTCATAACTTTTTCGATTAATTGAACTGAGAATACTTGATCAGTTTGTTTTTCACTGTCAAAGCGTTTATCATTAGCATTTGCAAAACCGTCATGTACTAATTCATATCCTTGTTTTAGGTATTGATTAATACGAGTTTTTGAATTATAAGCAATTGTTTCACCTGGAAGACCAACTACACTATCCACATTTCCTAAAACTTTAGGACTTGTTTCTGTTTGATTGAGGTATTTAACCTGTGCTTTTTGTTGAGCAAGATAATCATAAACAACATGGATATCAGCCTGTGTCAAATGTCCCTTACTATTAGCAGGTGTTTGTGACAAGACATATACTACACCATCTTTTTCGAAACGTTCAGGAACTTTAGCAGTCACATCATAGTTATTTCCCAACAAGTTAATGAGATTTGAACTCTTATCATGTGGTGTATTGAATGTTTCTAAAATAGCTTGACTTGTTTTATCACGATACTGAATATCAACTTTACCAAATTTAGCTTCTTCGTACACAGCTACCACGTTGGCTTGAGCTCGTGTAATCGTACCAGATGTCTTCGTATTGCTATAGAAACGATCATTCTGTGCATACTCTTTGAAGACATAATATTTACCATTTGGTGAATGCAATAAATAAGGTGCTGTGATAGATGTTGTTTGAATTCCTTTGTTTTCTTGAACTTCTGTCTCAGTTGTATTTCTCTCCAAAGTAGCTACATAGCTAGTATCAATTTTGGTAGATGGTCTTACAGTAGTGAATTTGTCTTGAAGGATACCTCCATTTTCCACCGCTGCAATGGCAGGAAGAAGCATTTTCCCTTGAGTATCAACGAAGCGAACAGCTACATCTCCATATACAAGGCGTCCATCTGTTCTAACCATATCTGGGTTAGCAATTTTCCAGTCAGAATCAGCAGCTTGTTCGTATTGGTCTGTAAGATTTTTACCTTTGGCATCAACCACTGTCAATGTCCCTGGAACATTCGATTTAAAACCATTTCTAGCTTCATTCAGATAATTAACTGTGTGACTTGTCGGAACACGGTCAACTCCAAAGTCTTTTGTACGTAATACATAGGTTCTTCCAGCCAACATCTTTCCAGAAACGAGTTCAAAGGTTAATTCATTATCAGCAGCCTTAAGAATCTTAAATTTGGCATGTTGACCTGGTTCTTCACGAGGCGCCTCCAAAATAACATTATGACGATTTACCCTTGTTCTTGATGTATCAGGGCTAGTATTTATCATTTCGACATTGTGGGCACCACGTTCAACAAATTCACCGACAGTAGCAAACTTATTGAATTCTGTATCATTGATACGAACGGTGAAACGGGTCCCTGCACTAAAGTTTGATTTCCATGTTCCGATACGAAGAGTGCTGTTATATGTTTTGATACTACCATCATCATCCAACATCACATCACCTGTGAAGTTAGCTGTAGCTGGTGTATCATAAACTTTAGGTGCTCCTATATCTGTTTTAATCACAGTGTAATTCTTAGTGACTACATTTTGACCATTAACTGAAATAACACCAGTTACAGACTTATCCACGTTCACTCGAGGATAACGAATTCCACCTCTGTATTGAAGTTCAAAAGTAACATCATCTAAGCGTTCAATTTCGTCAGTAAAACGGTATGTTGCTTCAATATGACTCCCTTTGTCAACTAAATCCCATGATTCTTTTGTGTCCAAAGCAACGTCACGATCTCCACGTGAAGCCCAGTATGAAAGGCTTCCAGCTTTGGCATTATCATTTTTCTGAACCAGACTCACTCGTTCTGCAAATACTTTACCTTCAGCAACCAATTTTTGAGGAAGATTATTGTCTTGCGGTAATTCCTTCAAACCAATTGTGAAGATATCCCCCTTATGATAGGCACCATTTTTAAATTTTAATTGGAAACGATAATCAGCAATACCTGTTGAAGTCACACGGTCCGCCATGTCGATTGTACCATTGGCAATAATATTTCCATTATCGATAGCTACATCTTGTGTTTGAATTGGCGATAGACTAGCGCTAATTTTCTTGCCATGTCCTGCACGTTGCAACTCAGTATACACTGTTTCGATAGCTGAATACAGTTGATTTAATTGAGTCTTAAGATTTTCTGCACTAACAGATGAATCTTTTAATAAGGCTTTTGATTGTGAAATCTGAATGGTGGCTGCCTTAACAGCTTCTTGAACCAAGGCTTTTTCTTCAACTTTACGATCTGCTTCTTGAGCATAACGAACAGCAACTTGATTTAAAACTTCTGCTTCTGATACAACCTGTTCCAAGGTAGTTTTTTCGACTGATTTTTCTTCTTTTACCTTCTCACTTGAAGTAGGTGAGGTAGTTTTTTCTTCACTAGACTTAACTTCTTTAAAAGTGAATTCTTTTGAGTCAGAAATTTTTGTCTCAGCTGCCACTTTAGACTCTGCTTCCTTCTTTAGAAGGGCATTGATATCTAATTCTTCTTTTTCCAAAACTGGAGCTTGAAGAGTTGAAGGTAATTCTGCTATTTTTTCCTCTGAATTTTTTTGCTTAGTCTCGTCAGGTTTTTCAGAGACTTTTTGTTCCTCTTTTTCAGTTCGATGTGAATCTACTTTCTGTTCATCTGCACTCACACCTGAATAAGCACCAAAAACCATCAAGGCAGCTACAGCAACAGATACTGCACCAAAACTTGATTTTCTAATGGAATACTTGTTTACCTTATTCATTTGATTCCGTTTTACTCTTGAATACATATTTTTTCTCTCTAACTATTTTATGATAAAAAAGGGAGTGGAATTGATGCTGTATTGACATACATTCTCACTCCCTAAAACACTACACTTACAATATTTTGTTGTCTAGAGTTTTGTTTTGATTTTATTCATCTCTTTTTGCTTTTCCAACTAAACTAAATCCAGCAATTAGGCCAAGCACTCCTAGAACTTGAGCCATACCAGAAGAGTGACCCGCAGTTTTTGGAAGTTCTTTTTTCTCCTCTTTTGGAGCTGAGTTTGGAGTTGGAACTGCTGATGGCACTTTTGGAGCTGGGGTAGAGGTTGGAACTGGAGTTGGCGTAACTTGTGGAGTTGGGCTCGGTACCGGGGTTGGAGTTTGATCCGGAGTTGGGGTCGGTACTGGATTCGGCGTAACTTGTGGAGTTGGAGTTGGAGTCGGTACTGGATCCGGCGTAACTTGTGGGGTTGGGGTTGGAGTCGGAATTGGAGTTGGTGTAACTTGTGGAATTGGTTGAACATTTCTATAAGTTACAGTTACAACTTGATTTTCAGTTTCTGCTGTAATTCCTTGAACCGAATCTACCTTAGCAAGATCAGGATTGTATCCTGCAATGCTTGGAGATATCACTTCGTCAAAACTTGTTACCCCATCTTCAGAAACCCAAGATGTACTTGTAGTTTTACCTGTTACATTATCGATACTTAACATACGTGAAAAGCTTACTTGATCATGGTGATCTTCACTTGCTTTTGTACCATCTGCAAATACATAATGAATCGTTCTTTCCACAAGTTTTGGAGTATCTTTTTTAACAGTAATCTTATGTTTCAATAGAACTGTATATTCTTGAACTTTTGTTTCATCTGTATCAAAAGTTGCATCTGTAGGGAAACCATCTTCCTTCAATAAGTACCCTTTTTCAATCAACGATTTCAAAACAGTTTCTGTCGTATAGGCAATCTTTTCTCCAGATTTACCAGTAATATTGTCTGTATGAACGACCTCATCCTTATTATCCATATCTATATAACGAACTACTGCAACTTGATCTGTCTTGACGTAAGTTACCTTTGTATCTTCACCTGGATTTTCAGGTGTAACACTTGTACGCTCTGGTTTGTAGCCTACAATTTCAGGTACTGCTGTTTCTCCAGCTTTACGAGGATCATTTGCATCATTCAGGTATTGTGGTTGAGGAGCATTTGCAATCACATTTCCAGAAGCATCTACTGGAATGATTTTACCCAAAGCTTTATATGTAACTGTATCTGTTGCTTTTGGTGAATCTGGCGTAACTGTCTTAGCACCAGCTTCTGCTTTATCAGCAAAATATCCTGTCACAACTGGTACTTTAACTGTTCCATAGGTATGGTTCTTGTTTTCCCAAGTTGTTTCTTTAGTTGCTTCATTATATGACCCCTTGAAGACAAAGTCATTTTGAACATTATCTTTAGGAGTTTCAGAACCTGCACCAGTAAAGCTTACCGTTTGGTTTGTTTCCTTAGACACTGGATCAATAATTGCATCATAAGAAATTAATGTATTCTTACCGATACGGTCAGGATCTGAATCATCATTTGGATCAACTGTTCTATCCGTTATGCTATATCCCCAGACATTTGGTTGTTCTTTATGGAAAGCATAAAAATGTGGTGCATCTGGTATCTTTGTAATGCCTGCTCTAGTAGCGTCATTAGGATCGTTATCATAATACTTATATAGTGCATCGTCAATATTTTTAACGACCTCACCTTCGGCATTTATATATTGACCTTTTTCATTAACTGCAACAATGCGTCCCATTTCTTTCAAGTCAACATTAACTTCTGTATCTTGAGGAGAATTTGGATTAACCTCCATCGTCCCTACTTTATTCACAGTAGCATAGTATTTTGGTGTAATAGGAGTTCGTACAGCTTTGAAGACAGCATTAACAGATGAATCCGCTTCTGAATTATTTGAAGTAGTTGATTCCGCTACAGCAGCACGTTTACCTCTTGATGAACGGCGTACAGAACGCTCACCATTTTCTGTCACAGTTAAACCTAATGGAGACACTTGAGAATTATGAACTTGTGTAGCTAAAGTATTTTCTAAAACAGGAGCTACTTCTGACAATGCTCGTCTGCTTCTAGATGATCTAGCAACTCTTGATTCACTATTGTTGACAACCGTTGGAGTTGAAACAGCTGGTTGAGATGCTACTGGAGCTACAATGTCTTGGTTCTTAATAGCCTTAATCTTCCATTGTTCATAATTAATATCACCAGAAACCAAATTCACAAGTGCATTTCGTTCATAACTGATATGTTGATCAATTGATCCATACGCAGCTTTCCCATTTGTGTAGTAACGGAAATTAATACGACGACTTATTGTTTGGGTCAATTTCTCCATTCTCTCAACAGTACCTGGCCAATTTGGTGTATTTGGTTGTCCTGGATTGACTGGTGTGTTGGGTTGTGGTTTAGGATCTTTCGGTGTTACACGTTCGACACGTTCTGAAAGGGTTACAGTGTAGACTTGGTCACGTGCTGTATCGTAGTCATAAACCTTCGCACCACCCGCTGTGAATTCATCACTAACAAGGTTATAGCCTTGTTTCTTGAATTCTGTGATTTGACTTGTTGTGCTGTAGGCAATGGCTTCTCCTGACTTACCTGTTACTTCATCTGTTGTGAGAACACGGTTACCGTTAGTGCTTACGTAACGGATAACAGCTTTTTGAGCATCCTTACGGTAAGTAACTGTTTCAACACGGTCTTGGTCTTTAGCCTTCACTCCGCTTACAGCTGGAATTTCTGATTTATCCGCTGTGTAACCTGCGATAGTTGGAGAAACCACTTTATCAAACGTATCATCATTGGTTGTCCAGTCTTGGAAGTCAATATGACCAGTCACTAGGTTAATACGACTCCAACGTTTGAAGTTCAGTGTTTCAACTACATCATCCTTAGCCTTACTTCCATCTTCGTAAACGTAATGGATGGTACGGCTAACACTTTCCTTGTTATCCAAGTTTTCAACGGTTCCTGGCCAACGTGGGCTATCTGGTTGTCCTGGATTAACTGGTGTGTTTGGTTGTGGAGTTGGGTTATCTGGATTAACTGGTTCAACACGTTCTGAAAGAGTTACAGTGTAGACTTGGTCACGTGCTGTATCGTAGTCATAAACCTTAGCACCACCCGCTGTGAATTCATCGCTAACAAGGTTATAGCCTTGTTGCATGAATTCATTGATTTGACTTGTTGTGCTGTAGGCAATGGCTTCTCCTGACTTACCTGTTACTTCATCTGTTGTGAGAACACGGTTACCGTTAGTGCTTACGTAACGGATGACAGCTTTTTGATTTTCTTTTTCAATGACTACATTAGAGTCTTTACCAACAGCATCTAAATCATTATCGTCGTTTGGATCAATAGTTTTTGTTTCTGCATCATATCCACGAATAGATTGATTGTCACTAATTTTCCAACCAACTGGTGCATTAGGAATTTCAGTTACATCTGCTCTTGTTGTGTCATTAAAATCATTTTTGTATTGTCTACGGACAGCCGCTTCTTTATTTTCTACTACTTCACCATTTGAATTGATGTAATGTCCATCTTTGTCGACTAAATTGATATAACCTAAGTCTTTATACCAAACGTTGACAACTGTTTCATTTATATAGTCTGGGTTAACTGTTAACTCATCAACACTCTTGGCATCTGCGTAGAAACCTGGATTAACTGGGGTCATAACTTTCTTGAAGGTATAATCCAAATCTCCGATAGCACGTTTCCGACGACGCGAACTACCTTGTGCGGCATGAGCCTCAATAGCACTCTTTAATCTTAAGCGTGCTTCTTGATCTAACGGAATATTCCACCCGCCTTTTTTATTTGCCTTTGCATCTTCAACTCGAAGCCCCTTTACAGGTTTTAAGGCAATTTTATCTTTTTCTTCTGACTCTTTGTCTACTTCAGAAGTTTGTTCAGCTACTTTTGATTCTGCATTTTTCTTTTCAGCAGATTCAATTTTGCTCACTACTTCAGTTTTATCAATAACTTTAGTCGTAGTCGCCCCTCTAAGTTCCAAAGCAATAACTGCAGCCTGAAGTTCAGACTCTGCTTGAGATAATTCTGATTCTGTCACATCTGCTTTATTTAGTAATTCTTTAGCAGATTGTATACTAGATTGAAGACGCTTTACACTTTCTTCAGTGTACAGTTTAATCTCCAATTTTTCTGCGCGCAAAAGGGCCGCTGATAATTTTGACTTATCAACAGCATTTTTAGAAGATACTTCTTCTCTCTGAATTTTAGCTTCTTCAACTTTTTCTGCTGGTGCTTTAGCATCTTCAGATTTAGCTGGAGTTACTTCTACTGGATTAGCAACCGTTGGAGCTGCGTAGGTCGTTTCTTTCTTAACTGTAGAAACTTCTGCTGGTTTGGTAGCTTCTTCTACCTTATCGACAGAAACACTGTTAGTAGCTTCTGATTTTTGTTCTTCTGCTTGTACCGCTTGAGCATTAGCAGCAGTTCCCAAGACCAAGGCTGTTCCGAGCAAAACACTCGCTGCACCAAAGTGATATTTCCGAATGGAGTATCTTTGTTGCAAGCTATACCAGTCAAATGATTTTTTATGTGAATGTTTCATTGTGAACTCCTAGATAGTATTTTATAGTTCTCACTCTACAACTATTTGATATATAAATCAATATTTTCTATACAATTAATATATTCTCTTTTTGTACCTAAAAGCCACTTATATTATTCTAATTTTTCTGACTAATTCAGACGCTTTTTCTACTCCGACATTTTTGTACACTTTAGACAATAATATGATATAATGAAAATAGGAGGAAAATACCTATATGCGTAACCTTTTATCTACGAAAGATCAGCGACAATTACGTTTAATGGAAACCCTAATCCAACATCGTGATTGGATGAAATTACATGAACTTGCCGACGAATTAGGATGTACTGAACGAATCTTAAAAAGTGATTTAAATGAATTGCGTGCTGCCTTTCCAACTATCGATATCCAGTCTTCTGTTAACGGAATTATGATAGATTTAGAAGTTAATACTAGCGTTGAAGATGTTTATCAATATTTTCTTGCTCATTCTCAATCTTTTCGATTACTAGAGTATATGTTTTTTAATGAGGGCCTACCTATTTATCGAACAATAGAAAATCTTCACTCTAGTAATGCCAACCTCTATCGATTGGGCAGAAATATTACAAAAACTCTGTCAACTCAATTCCAAATTGAACTATCATTTACTCCATCCGAAATACGTGGGAATGAAATCGATATTCGCTATTTTTTTGCCCAATATTTTTCTGAGCGCTATTATTTCCTAGACTGGCCTTTTCCTGACCTTCCTGAAGAGGATTTAACAGAGTTTGCTGATTTCTTCTATAAAATCACGAATTACCCGATGCGATTTTCAATCTATAGAATGTACAAATTGATGATAGCCATCAGTATTTACCGCATTAAAAACGGTCATTTCATCGACTTACCAAATCATTTCTACGATGAATACTACCCTCTTTTGATGAGTATTCCAAACTTTGAGGAGATACTTGTCCATTTTTCTGAAAAACTGGGACTGGAAATCACCCCAGATATCATTGCCCAAATTTTTATATCCTTTATTCAAGACAATCTTTTCTTAGATCCTCAAGAATTCTTCAACTCTTTAGAAGAGAACAGTGAAGCAAGATACTCTTACCAATTACTTAGTCAAATATTAGAACGCCTAGCAAAACAATATAAGATTACTTTTACTAACCACGATGAGCTGATTTGGCATTTACACAACACTGCTTTCTTTGAAAGACAGGAAATCTTTTCTACCCCAATCTTATTTGAACAAAAAGCATTGACGATTAAAAAATTTGAAGTTTACTTCCCAGACTTTATGGGGAGTGCACGTCAAGAACTAGCCCAATACCGTCAGGCGATTGGACAGCATGACCATCCTGAACAGTTGGAACACTTGATGTACACCATCTTAACCCATGCTGAAAACCTCTCTACTCAGTTGTTAGAAAATCGACCACCTATCAAGGTTTTGATTATCAGTAATTTTGACCATGCTATATCCCTTACCTTTGTTGATATGCTTTCCTACTACTGTAATAACCGCTTTACCTTCGATACTTGGGATGAATTGGAAACGAGTCCTGAGATTTTAAATCAGACAGGTTATGATATCATCGTGTCTAATTTCTATATTCCAGGAATTACCAAGAAGTTTATTTGTCAAAATCATCTGTCAATAATGGATTTGGTTAATCATCTTAATACTTTATCAAATGAGATTCATTTGTCCAATACTTTATAAGCTAGAAAAAAGTCAGCATAATCCTGCTGACTTTTTCTCTTATCTGATTTCTAAACTTCCTTAACAAAAACCAATTCCTGTGGTTGTGACAAATCTTCTCGGTAGGCAAATCCGGCAAAGTTCAAGCGACGTGCTTCCTCCACAGTTTGTACTTGATTTTCTATTAGAGATGTTAGGAAGGCACCACGCGCTTTCTTGGAAATGGTTGAATGAATTTTCAGCTGACCACCCTTGTCCTCCATAAATTTAAAGGTCACCATCTTTTCTCTGATTTCCTTAGAAAATACAGTCTCAAACTCTGACGACAAGAGAGAGAAAATTAGGTCTTCACCATTCATAGCCTCATCATAGGCTGCCTTCCAATGGCTCTTCAAAGTCTTACCAGCGACTTTTAACTTCATCAAAAAGTCCAAACGGTGAGGGGCCATAGGTGACAAGGCTGGAACAACACCGTACAAGGCCGAGGTAATGAAGACATGATTTTCAAGATAGGCTTGTTCTGCCTCGGTCAACTTATCTCTCTTGATATGGCGGTACATGAGCCCATCAAAAAGTTTCAAGGCTGGGTAGTGTTGAGCAGTTTTGTTTTTTAAAGCTTGGATATTTTGAAATTCTTCCGCCGCCTTCTCGGCTGATACCTTGTAAAAACTCTCCAATTGACTAGCAGAATAGAGAGCCAAGGCATCCAGCACGGCCTGACTTTCTGGTTTTAAAGGAGTGGCTTCAATACTTGGCAAGTCTGTGTTCATTTCTTTTGCTGTTGGGATTAAAATTTTCATATTGATAGTGTAGCATATTTTTTTGCCACTACCAAGAAATTCATCTGAAAAACCTCGGTTTGACCGAGGCTTCTCTATTTATTTTGGCCATCCTAACCAGACAGCCACGAGAACAAGGGCTAGGCCAGCTAAACTTGTTAAGATAGATAAGAATTTATCTTTTTTCTCCTTGAACTGAGAAAAACCTATCTTCAAAGCGAGCAGTCCGAGTAGCATTGAAGCAAGCATCACATAAAAACCCATTTCTTTGTCCTCCATTAGGCTTAATTTACCTTATTATAACATATACTTCTTAAATAAAGCTTTTTTATACTCAATGAAAATCAAAGAGCAAACTAGGAAACTAGCCGCAGGTTGCTCAAAGCACAGCTTTGAGGTTGCAGATAAAGTTGACGTGGTTTGAAGAGATTTTCGTAGAGTATTACTGTACTTTAAAGGTCTTGAGATAGTTGTCTTTTCCTACTTGACCTTCGAAGGTTTTACCATTTTCAAGGTAAGGAAGGTCATCTGAGACTGAGGCCTTGACTTTGTATATCTTGCCATCAACTTTAAAGAAATATACGGTGTCGCCCTTGATAACAGCTGATTTGAGGTCTGCCACCACACCCTTAATGCTTTCTGTTGTTTCATTATCAATTTCAAGGTCGTTTTTATTGGCGTACTTGCTGAGCAGTTCTTCCACTGTCGTAGCTACGATAACATTTTGGTACTCGACTGCATCAACCAAGGCGTACTCTTTGACCAAACCAGCATTGTCCTTCAAGCCCATGATGTAGAGAGGCTTGTCATTGAGGTTGATGAGGATTGGGAAGGTTGCCTTGTAGGATTTCTCCTGAACAGCACCTTCGGCTGATTCACGGGCTGATTCTTCGGTCGCAGAAGCCAAGCTGTACTTAGTGATTTCTCCTGTTCGCATATTTTCTAGGATAAAACCAAGATTACTTTCATCTGCATTGGCCGACGTCACACCTGTGTAGAGATAGATGTCATTGCCGATAGACAAGTAATTATAGCCCTTGGTAGTCTGGGTCACGTTTTTCTTGGAAATCATAGCATTCCAGAAACCGTCCTTGTACTTGCCGTTGTAGTTGATTTGCTCAATGGTTTCCTCAGCTGGATAGACCCTGTCTACCCATTCTGGGACTTCTGATAAGCTGTATTCCTTGGTTTCTCCATTTGTAGCATCCAAGATAATGACTGAAACAGGACGGGGAACCGCAAGTCCAAATTGCTTTTGGTAAACCGTAGCCACATAGAAAGGATTACCTTCATCGTCCACCTCAAAAGATGGAGTCTTGAAGATTTTAGTTGGGTACTTCAAGCGCAGGTGACGCTTGACATCACGGTTAAAATACTCCGAATCCGAATACTTGATTGGTGTCTTCAAGTCCACCAAGTCCGCATTTCCAGTCACCATGTCTACCTTGATATACTCGCCGATTCCCTTGGCCTGATTATTAAACCACTTGATAGGATCTGCGTATTCTAAGGGTGTAACCCGATAAGGCTTCCCATCAATCGTCAATTGGGTATAGGTATCTGCCGCTACGTACTGCGATACCTTATCTGTTAGGGAACCCAAGTAGCGGTCACCAATTTTTTCAGCGGTACTTCTATCTAAGATAGGAACCTTACTGGTGTCAGTCTTAGGAAAATCAGTAAAGTCTTTTTCCGTAACCGTGACTACATTGGCATAATTTTTAGCCTGAAAAATGCTAGAAGTTACCAAGGAAACCAAGGCTGCTAAGAGAAGAATTCCTCCAATAGAAGCTAAAAGGATTTTCCCTAACCGATTGATTTTGAAACCCTCAAGATTTAAGGCAGCTTCCGCCTTGCCGTGGCGCACATGAACTGTTTTGACCAGATTGATTCCCTTGCCAAAGCCAAATAAGATTGCTACAACCAGCAAATGCCCACAGAGGAAAAAGAGAAATTCCCAGCTGGTCAGGTTAAGAGGCGGTAAAAAGATATACCAGGTCGTTGCGATAAAAATAAGTTCAAAGACTATTCGTTTCATTTGCTTTCCTCCTAAATGATTCGTCCTTCCAAGTGATCCAGTTCATGCTGGCAAATCTGAGCCGGGAAGCCTGTCAAAGTAATGGTCTGTTCCTGCCACTTGCTGTCACAATAGGCAACCCTTATGATTTCATAACGCTTAGTAGGTCTCACACCTGTCAAGGACAAACAACCTTCCTCTGTCTCATAAACTCCTTCAGAGGACAGGAGCACTGGGTTAAACATGACCACAGGAACCAAGCCAAGATTAAAGATAATCACGCGCTTCTGCACCCCAATCATATTGGCAGCCAGACCGACACAAGTCTCACGATTTGCTAAAAGCGTATCCTGCAAATCTCTAGCAAGATAAAGGTCTTCCTGACTTGCCGGCTGAGACACCTGAGATAAAAACAAAATATCCTTTACAATTTTCTTCTCCACTTCCTCACACTCCACTTACTTTTTACTATATTATAGCAATTATAGCACAAAAGCCGATAACTGCAAGCCCTTTCCCTAAACTGTAGCAAAAAGCCATCCGAAGATGACTTTCTTTTTAAATCGCATTCTTATCAAAACCGAGTTTGCGTTGAATAAACTTAACAATTTCGACAATAATAATCATTGAGAAGCTTCCGCCCATAACGATTCCCCATTGAGACAAGTCTAGTTTGGTTACGTGGAAGATTCCTTCAAGTGGTTCTACGACGATTGTTGCCATAAGAAGGATGAAGGATACCAAGATGGACCAGTTGAAGGTCTTAGACTTGAATGGACCAACTGTCAAGATGGATTGGTAAACAGATTTCACATTGTAGGCATGGAAGAGCTGAATCAAACCAAGGGTTGCAAAGGCCATAGTAAGAGCATCCGCATGAATGGCATGATTGTCACCCACATGAACTGGGTAAAGAAGGGCAAGACCATAAACACTCATAACAATTGCTGCTTGGAGTACACCTTGATAGATGATAGAACTCAAAACACCACCTGAGAAGAAGCTTGCCTTGCGTCCACGTGGTTTATGGTTCATGACACCAGGCTCAGCAGGTTCAACACCAAGAGCGATAGCTGGGAAAGTATCGGTTACCAAGTTGATCCACAAAAGATGAACTGGCTGCAAGACATCCCAACCAAACAAGGTTGATAGGAAGATGGTTAATACTTCAGCAGTATTGGCAGAAAGTAGGTACTGAATA
The DNA here is from genome assembly GCF_002096895.1 of Streptococcus mitis. Classification (GTDB taxonomy): domain Bacteria; phylum Bacillota; class Bacilli; order Lactobacillales; family Streptococcaceae; genus Streptococcus; species Streptococcus mitis_AH. The sequence continues at coordinate 25,716 of NZ_NCVI01000017.1, forward strand.
GTCTTTTGAATGTTTGAGAAGACCTTACGTCCTTCTTCAACTGCAACAATAATAGTCGCAAAGTTATCATCTGCAAGAATCATGTCAGAAGCCCCCTTAGAAACCTCTGTACCAGTGATTCCCATACCAATACCGATATCTGCTGTTTTCAGAGCTGGCGCATCATTGACACCGTCACCTGTCATGGCAACGACTTTACCTTGTTTTTGCCAAGCCTTGACGATACGAACCTTGTGTTCTGGAGACACACGGGCATAAACAGAGTATTGACCAACGACTTTTTCAAAGTCTTCATCAGATAGTTCGTTGAGCTCAGCACCAGTTAAAACATGTCCTTCTGTATCATTTGCGTCAATGATTCCCAAACGTTTGGCAATAGCTTCTGCAGTGTCTTGGTGATCACCCGTAATCATGATTGGACGAATTCCCGCTTCCTTAGCCACACGAACAGCCTCAGCTGCCTCAGGACGTTCAGGGTCAATCATACCAATCAAGCCAGTAAAGATTAAATCATTTTCAAGCTCTTCAGAAGTGAGGTTTTCTGGAATGCTGTCAATAATCTTATAAGCACCAGCAAGGACACGCAAGGCTTGGTGAGCCATTTCAGAATTGTTTGTATGAATGAGGTTTGTAACTTTCTCATCAATCGGAGCAATATCCCCAGCCTTATCACGAAGAACACAACGTTTTAAGAGTTGGTCTGGCGCACCCTTGACTGCTACAAGGAATTTACCATCTGGCAATGGGTGAACCGTTGACATGAGCTTACGGTCAGAGTCAAATGGCAATTCAGCTACACGAGGATATTTGTCTAAAAATCCTTTGACATCGTAACCCTTATCCAAGGCATACTGGATAAAGGCTGTTTCGGTTGGATCACCAATCAGGTTGCCTTCCACATCTATTTTAGTATCATTGGCCAAGACAACTGAACGAAGAAGGGGCATTTCAAGCCCTAGTTCAATATCATCAGCTGAGTCATGTAGGATTGCATCGTAGAAGACTTTTTCGACGGTCATCTTGTTCATGGTCAGCGTACCAGTCTTATCAGAAGCGATGATTTCTGTTGAACCAAGAGTTTCTACTGCTGGCAACTTCCGAACGATAGAGTTTCTTTTAGCCAAAACTTGAGTACCAAGGGCAAGAACAATAGTTACGATAGCTGGGAGCCCTTCTGGGATAGCTGCAACGGCAAGGGCAACAGAGGTCATCAACTCACCGAGTGGATTTTTACCTTGAATGAAAACACCAACGATAAAAGTAACAAGTGCAATAACCAAGATAGCATAGGTCAAGACCTTAGAAAGGTTGTTCAAGTTTTGTTTGAGGGGTGTATCGGTCTCATCAGCGTCTTGAAGCATACCAGCAATGTGACCAACTTCAGTATACATACCTGTATTGACAACAACACCCATCCCACGACCATAGGTTACGTTAGAGTTTTGGAAGGCCATATTGACACGGTCACCAATACCAGCATCTGCAGCAAGCTCGACTGACAAGTCTTTTTCAACTGGAACAGACTCACCTGTAAGAGCTGCTTCTTCGATTTTAAGAGAGTTGGCTTCAAGCAAACGTAGGTCTGCTGGCACCACGTCACCAGCTTCAAGGGCAACGATATCTCCTGGTACCAATTCTTTAGAGTCAATCTCCGCCATATGCCCATCACGAAGAACGCGAGCAGCTGGACTGGACATAGATTTGAGGGCTTCAATGGCTTCTTCTGCTTTTCCTTCTTGGTAAACACCGAAGGCAGCATTGATGATAACCACGGCTAAGATAATGATGGCATCTGCAATATCTTCTCCACCAGAAGTCACGACTGACAAGATAGCTGCCGCAACTAGGATGATAATCATCAAATCCTTAAACTGTTCGATGAATTTGACCAGGATTGATCGTTTCTCACCCTCTTCGAGTTCATTGTGGCCAAATTCGGCAAGGCGCTTTTCCGCCTCACTTGATGACAAACCTTGCTCGGTCGCATCCACAGCCTTCAAAACCTCTTCAGGACTTTGAGTGTAAAACGCTTGGCGTTTTTGTTCTTTTGACATGTGTCTCCTCCTTGACATTGTGTGCAAAACAGACTCTCTTTTTCTCATCGTATCTTTTCACGACAAACAAAAAGAGCCCTGTTAATCATAACAAGTCTCGCTGTTTAAGATAGGGCCGGAAAACATACTTTTCAGTATAAAATTCGGAATGACGACACTATCACAGGTTTCTGCCAGCTACTCCCTTGAGTAGTACTATTATACCAAATTTTGAAAAGTTTTTAAAGAGCAAAAACTGCCTTATTTGAATTTTCCCTTGAAAACCAGTATAATGGTAGAATGCTATATGACTAGAAAGGAAGTTGAATGAAGCAATCTATTTCAAATCTCAAGTTAGCTGAGCGTGGGGCCATCATCAGTATTTCGACCTACCTGCTCTTATCTGCAGCCAAATTAGCAACTGGCCACCTTCTTGATTCATCCAGTTTGGTGGCAGATGGTTTCAATAACGTATCCGATATCATTGGAAATGTGGCCCTCTTGATTGGGATTCGAATGGCACGCCAGCCTGCAGACCGTGACCACCGTTTTGGTCACTGGAAGATTGAAGATTTGGCTAGCTTAGTCACTTCCATCATCATGTTTTATGTTGGCTTTGATGTGCTGAGGGATACCATTCAAAAGATTCTCAGCCGGGAAGAAACGGTCATTGATCCTCTGGGCGCAACTCTAGGAATCATTTCTGCAGCGATTATGTTTGTGGTTTATCTCTATAACACTCGCCTCAGTAAGAAATCCAACTCCAAGGCACTGAAGGCTGCCGCCAAGGACAATCTTTCTGATGCCGTCACCTCACTTGGTACCACCATTGCCATCCTAGCTAGCAGTTTCAATTATCCCATTGTGGATAAACTGGTCGCCATCATCATCACCTTCTTTATCTTGAAAACTGCCTATGATATCTTCATCGAGTCTTCCTTTAGCCTTTCAGATGGCTTCGACGACCGTCTGCTTGAGGACTATCAAAAGGCTATCATGGAAATTCCCAAAATTAGCAAGGTCAAATCGCAAAGAGGTCGTACCTATGGTAGCAATATTTACTTGGATATCACGTTAGAAATGAATCCAGACTTGTCTGTTTACGAAAGTCATGAAATCGCGGATCAGGTCGAGTCTATGCTGGAGGAACGTTTTGGAGTCTTTGATACCGATGTCCATATCGAACCAGCACCTATCCCTGAGGATGAAATTTTAGACAATGTCTATAAAAAATTGCTCATGCGTGAACAATTGATTGACCAAGGAAATCAGTTAGAAGAACTCCTAGCCGAAGACTTTGTCTATATCCGCCAAGATGGAAAGCAGATGGACAAGCTTGCTTATAAATCTGAAAAAGAGTTAGCTTCTGCTATCAAGGACATTGAAGTTACTTCCATCAGTCAAAAAACCAAACTCATCTGCTATGAGTTAGACGGCATTATCCATACCAGTATTTGGCGTCGCCACGAAACTTGGCAGAATATCTTTCATCAAGAAACCAAAAAAGAATAGAGAAATCCTGTCACTGAGACGGGATTTTTCTATTCTTCTAGTTATCAAATTCACTTAGGTATTCATAGCGTTCGTATTTTTCAAGGAGTGCTTCGTTTTTCTCATCCAATTCTTTTTGGAGAGTGGCCAACTTACCAAAGTCAGAGCCGTTGGCCTGCATCTCCTCTTCAATAGCAGCGATACGGTTTTCCAAGGCTTCAATATCACCTTCAATACTTGCCCACTCCTGCTTTTCTTGATAGGTCATGCGTTTCTTGTCTTCACGAACCTTGACCACTTTCTCCTTTTCAGACTTTTGCACTTGATTGGCCAACTCTGTTTCAAAGGCTTTTTCATCAAGGTAATCGGTATAATGACCAAAGAAAGGACGAATCTTGCCATCCTCAAAAGCCAGAATCTTGGTCGCTACCTTATCCAAGAAATAGCGGTCATGGCTAACCGTCAAAACAGGCCCAGCAAATCCCTGCAAGAAATTCTCCAAGACTGTCAAGGTTGCAATGTCCAAATCATTGGTTGGCTCGTCTAAAAGAAGAACATTTGGTTTTTCCAAAAGCAGTTTGAGGAGATAAAGACGTTTTTTCTCTCCCCCAGACAATTTTTCAATCAAGGTTCCATGCGTCGAACGTGGGAAAAGGAACTGCTCCAGCAACTCTGCAATAGAAGTCGTAGAACCACCGCTGGTCTTGACCTCTTCTGCCACTTCCTGCAAGTAATTGATCACTCGCTTACTTTCATCCAAACCCTCAATTTGCTGAGAGAAATAGGCGATGCGAACAGTTTCCCCAATCACAACTTGACCTGCTGTCGGCTCAAGACTTCCTGCAATCAAGTTGAGCAGGGTTGATTTTCCAACACCGTTGTCCCCAACTATTCCAATACGGTCTTTGGCCTGCACCAAGAGATTAAAATCTTGCAAAATAGGCTTGTTTTCATAGGCAAAGGAAACATTCTGAAACTCGATGATTTTTTTCCCAATCCGACTGGTTTCGAAGTTCATGGTCAAGTCTGTCTCAGCAGTACTGCCTGAAACTTCCTTTTTCAGGTCGTGGAAACGATTGATACGAGCCTGCTGCTTGGTCGCACGCGCCTGCGGTTGTCTGCGCATCCAGGCCAATTCTTGCTTATAAAGTTGTTCCTTTTTATGAAGTAGAGCCGCATCTCGCTCATCTTGTTCCGCCTTAAGGCGAACATAGTCCTGATAATTCCCTTGATACTCGGTCAATCCTGCGCGATCCAACTCGAAAATCCGTGTTGACAAAGCGTCTAAGAAATAGCGATCGTGAGTGATAAAAAGGATGGTCTTCTTAGAATTTTTTAAAAAGAGGGTCAGCCACTCAATAGTCGCAATATCCAGATGGTTGGTTGGTTCGTCTAGTAACAAGAGGTCGTGGTTGCCAAGTAAAACTTGCGCCAACTGAACTCGTCTTCTCAGACCACCTGACAATTCCCCAACTGGAGTAGATAAGTCCTGAATACCCAGCTTACTTAAAACCGTCTTGACCTGACTCTCGATTTCCCAAGCTTGGAGAGAATCCATTTCTGCCATGACACGTTCCAAACGTGCCTGCTTGTCCTCACTGTAGTTGAGCATGATCAATTCATACTCACGAATGAGCTGGATTTCCTTGAGGTCGCTAGATAGAACCGTATCCAAAACCGTCTTGCTATCATCAAAATCAGGATTTTGGGTCAAGTAACCAATCTGGTAATCATTTTTCGCTGAAAAGGGACTGACATCCCCATCAAAGCCAGAAACGCCAGAAAGGACATCCAAAAGGGTGGTTTTACCCGTTCCATTGACACCGATTAGACCGATTCTGTCTAGATCATGGATAATAAAGGAAATATCCTTAAAAACGGTCTTGTCACCGACGGACTTACTTAGTTTTTCAACGATAAAATCACTCATTTTTTCTCCCTCAGATAAGCATGGATGGCTTGACGGTCATTTTCCAATTCTCCATCGACAATAGCATATTCAATCTCTGTTAAAATCTCTCCCAAGTCTGGTCCCGGCTGATAGCCATATTCCTTAATCAAAATACCACCGTTGATTTGGATTTCTTTCTTGTCATGAATGGTCAGACTTTGGTAGGTTTCTGTGATAGCTTGTGGGTTGACTGATTTCCTTTGAGCTTGACGAAGATTTTCAGCCTGTAAAAGTAAATCCAAGTCAAAGCGGTAACAATCGCGCTTGCTCAACTCTCCCTTTTCACGCAAGGCTAAAATAGTCAGTACATCCTGAACTTGCTTAGCAAACTGGCGTGAGGTCTTCCAAGCCTTCAAAAAGGGCTGCGCATTCTCAATTTCCAAAGCCCACAATAGAGCCGCCCAGGCTTGTTCAGAGGATTCAAAGGTGAAATCAGTCTCCAAATCAAACAGTCTATTAAGCTTGTCTTGGCTAGATTCCATATCAGGGAGATAGTCATAAGCTTGACTCTCAATCATGGAAGCCAAGCCCCTTCTCCAAAATGGAGCCAGCAAGAGTTTATCAAACTCGACGAAGGTACGCTCTACAGAAATTTTCTCCAAAAGTGGCGTCAAGGTCTTCATAGCTTTAAACGTTTCTAGCTCCAGTTCAAAGCCAAGACTGGCCTGAAAACGGAAACCACGCATAATCCGTAGAGCATCTTCGTTGAAACGCTCACTAGCTACACCAACCGCCCGCAAAACTTGATTTTCCAAATCTTCTAAACCATGGAACAAGTCAATGATTTCCCCTGTCTCGTCCAAGGCAAAGGCGTTAACTGTGAAATCACGGCGCTTGAGGTCTTCTTCTAGCGAGCGCACAAAGGAAACCGCACTTGGTCTGCGATAGTCCACATAGACATCCTCTGTCCGAAAGGTGGTTACCTCATACTCCTCATCCCCATCTAAAACCAAGACGGTTCCATGCTCGATTCCGATATCGGCTGTTCGAGGAAAAATCTGCTTGGTCTCTTCTGGATAAGAAGACGTCGCAATATCCACATCGTGGATGGGACGATTGAGAAGGGCATCTCGAACAGATCCCCCAACAAAATAGGCTTCAAAGCCTGCTTCTTTAATTTTTTCTAATACTGGTAAAGCCTTCTGAAATTCAGAAGGCATTTGCGTTAATCTCATAATAAGTGTTCTAATCCATAGACAAGCTCATGACGCTTGACAACTTCTTTAATTCCCAAATTGACCCCTGTCATGAAGGAGCTGCGATCATAGGAGTCATGACGGAGGGTCAATCCTTCTCCCTGATTGCCAAAGATGACTTCCTGATGGGCTACCAAGCCTGGCAAACGAACTGAGTGGATCCGCATGCCATCAAAGTCAGCACCACGAGCACCCGCAATCAATTCTTCCTCATCAGGTGCACCCTGCTGGATAGACTCTCGAACTTCTGCCATTAACTCAGCTGTTTTAATAGCAGTTCCACTCGGTGCATCCTTTTTCTTGTCATGATGAAGCTCGATAATCTCCACATTTGGGAAATATTTGGCAGCCTGCGTCGCAAATTGCATGAGTAAAACAGCACCTAAGGCAAAATTAGGAGCGATCAAGCCACCCAAATTTTGTTCACGAGAAAATGCTTTTAGTTCTGCAATTTCTTCACTAGTAAAGCCTGTCGTTCCAACCACTGGAGCAAAACCATTTTCAAGAGCAAAACGTGTATTTTCGTAGGCAACAGTTGGAGTAGTAAAATCTACCCAGACATCCGCTTCAAAGCCTGCTAAATCAGCCTTATCCTTGAAAACAGGAATTCCCTGCCATTCTGACTCAGACTCAAAGGGATACAAAACTGCTACCAAGTCCAAGTCTGGATCAGACAAGACCATCTGACAAGCAGCCTGACCCATTTTTCCTTTAAAACCAGCAATAATTACTCGAATACTCATCTCTACTCCTGTCTAAGATACAAAGGACCTTAGCTGCCCATGAAAAATAGGGAATGGCGCTGATTTTCCATGAAAGGCAAAACAGGCATCTTTTTTCAAGAGGCAGGTAGTCCGTGTTTAATTGCTATGATACAAGATTTCTTAACTAGCCTAGAAACGCCAACTAAATCACTGGAATATAACCTAGTGCAATACTTCCTGCTCCTAGGTGGGTCCCAATGACACTACCAAATGTAGCAAGTGAAATATCCGTACCCACTCCAGATTCAAGTAAGTGCTGACGCAATTCTTCAGCCTTTTCAGAAGCATTTCCGTGAATGACAATGATACGGTATTGGCCTGAAGCTGTTGTTTCCTTAATGATTTCAATTAAGCGCTTGGTTGCTTTCTTCTCAGTACGAACTTTTTCGTAAACTTCAATCACACCTTGGTCATTGAAATAAAGGATTGGCTTAATACTGAGCAGATTTCCCAAAATAGCAGCCCCATTTGAAAGACGTCCACCTTTAACCAAGTGGTCCAAATCATCGACCATGATAAAAGCAGATGTGTGACTAATTTGAATAGCTAGCTTATCCTGAATAATGGCAAAATCATCGCCCTGGTCTCGCCAGTTAAATACACTTTCAACCATGATACCCAGCGGAGCACTTGTAATCAAAGTGTCTGGGAAGGCAATGGTTAAGCCCTCGTAGTCATCCACCATATACTGGATATTTTGGTAAAAACCTGAAATTCCAGAAGATAGGAAAAGCCCCAAGGCATGGGTATAGCCTTGTTCTTTGAGCGCAGTTAAGATTTCATCTAACTTGGCAATACTTGGTTGACTGGTCTTAGGCAATTCCGAAGCCTGAGCCATTTTTTGGTAAAATTCCTCAGCAGTCAGATTGACACCTTCAACATACTCCTCACCATCAATATTGACAGGAATATCCAAGACAAATAAATCTTCTCTTTGTAAGGTATCTTTACTAAGATAGGCAGAGGAATCTGTAATAACAGCTAGTTTCATATTAGAACTCCAAATTGATTCCTGGTAAGTCTAATGCAATTTCAGTTACTTCGTAAGTTAAACGGTTGAGCATATTCAAACATGGACGAGCCAAGGTTTCCACTTCTTCTTGGTTCAATTCACTTGGTTCGTTAACAATACGACCATCGATATGGTTCACCTGTGAAATGGTTCCACTGATGACAAATTTATCAAATACAATCATAAAACTCAAGACAACAATCAAGGAAGTCACTTGATTTTCTTGGTCATGTTGAATTAATTGGAAGTTCACATCCACCTTAGTTTCAGGAGCTCCATTTTCATTTTCCCATTCAAAATTACGCGCATCAAAATGATACTGACTAACAAATTCTTGTTCACGTTTAAGATTCATGTCTTTCTCCCTCGGCTACAATATTATAAGCTATTGTACCATAATTTTTTATTTTCATCTAGTTTTCTAGGATTTAGTCAATCCCGATTTCAGCTCGAACTACGTCTGCGATAGTATCAACATAGTAGTCCACTTCTTCTGTTGTAGGAGCTTCTGCCATAACACGCAAGAGGGGCTCTGTTCCACTTGGACGAACAAGGATACGCCCATTCCCTGCCATTTCTTCTTCCATCTTCTCGATAATGTCCTTGATAGCTGGCACTTCCATAGCCTTTTCCTTCATAGCATTTTCCACTCGGATATTGACTAATTTTTGTGGATAGATGGTTACTTTTGCTGCCAACTCTGACAGGCTCTTACCAGTTTCCTTCATGATTTTTGTCAATTGAACAGCAGATAATTGGCCATCACCTGTTGTATTGTAGTCCATCAAGATGACGTGACCAGACTGTTCACCACCAAGGTTGTAGCCTGATTTTCGCATTTCTTCAACAACGTAACGATCGCCAACTGCAGTGACTGCCTTGTTAATGCCTTCACGATCCAAGGCCTTGTGGAAACCAAGGTTAGACATAACGGTTGTCACGATTGTATTTTGCGCCAATTGTCCTTTTTCAGAAAGGTATTTTCCGATGATGTACATGATTTTATCACCATCAACGATCTCACCATTCTCATCGACAGCAATCAAACGGTCACTGTCTCCGTCAAAAGCCAAACCGATAGCTGAGTCACTTTCTTTGACCACTTCTTGAAGGGTTTCTGGGTGGGTTGAACCAACATTAAGGTTGATGTTAAGACCATCTGGTGTTTCCCCAATAACAGTTAATTGAGCACCAAGATCTGCAAAGATTTGACGGGCACTTGTAGAAGCTGCACCATTAGCCGTATCCAAGGCAACCTTCATTCCTTCAAGAGGAGTTCCAGTTGAAACAAGATATCCTTCATACTTACGCAAACCTTCTGGATAATCTACCAAGGTTCCCAAGCCTTCAGCACTTGGACGAGGAAGAGTGTCTTCCGCAGCATCTAGCAAGGCTTCAATTTCTGCTTCTTTTTCATCATCTAGTTTGAAACCATCACCACCAAAGAACTTAATCCCATTATCAAGGGCTGGGTTGTGGCTAGCAGAAATCATGACACCTGCACTGGCTCCCTCAGTTTTTACCAAGTAAGCTACTGCTGGTGTTGCAAGGACACCAAGTTTGTAGACGTGAATCCCTACAGAGAGGAGACCTGCCACCAAGGCAGATTCTAGCATTTCCCCAGAAATACGTGTGTCACGTCCTACAAAAACTTTCGGCGCTTCCGTTTCATGTTGGCTAAGAACATAGCCTCCAAAACGTCCTAGTTTAAAGGCCAATTCTGGCGTTAATTCTACATTAGCTTCTCCACGGACTCCATCAGTCCCAAAATATTTACCCATTTTTATAAAATCCTTTTTCTATTTTTAATTCGTTTTTGAACTAGTTGCTTTCGTTGACGAAGACGTCTCCGACGAACTACTTGTAGTTGAATTTGATGTGCTTGAACTTGGTGCTACTGGTTTTGTAGTCACCTTCATTGTTGTGTCGAACGGAGTAATAACTGCCGGTAAGACAACACCATTGCGATCGATTGCCTGCAAAGGTACTGAACCACTGTAATTACCGGTTATGCGTTCGCTGGTTGGTAAAAGCGCAATAATACGATCGATTTTAGCTAATGTTTCTTGGTCAGTTGTGACAGAAACTCGTTCGTTTGACACGGTTACACTATCAATTTGTAGCTTGGAATCAATCTGGCTTTGGTCAACTTGTGGCACAACAATCATCCCATCTCGCTTAACCTTCTTCCCAACTTTCACTGTAATCTTTTGAGGCGTTGCCACAGCGGTCAATCCGCTTGGAAGATTTTCAATATTCAAGGGAACTTCAATCGTTCCAACACTGGCATCCGTCAAATCCGCTGTGACCTTAAACTTACGAGTGCTCTCCTGCATTTCGCTGGCCAAGGTCACACGATTAGCTCCGGTTAATATCACTGAAACTTCTGATGCAAATCCACTAATGAAATACTGGTCATTATCATAGTGAATATCGATAGGAACGTTCGTTATCGTATTGGTGTAGGTTTCTGATTTGACCTGCCTTGCGGTATTGCTATTTTGAAAGTTGGTTGACGTTGCATAAATGAATAAGACACAAGCAAAAAAGAGAGATGAAATGATATATAGACTATTTTTTCTCATATTTCCAACCTCCTAGCAAACGGTCCTTGAAACTGACTTTTTCCTCAACAGCTGGCAAAAGAATTGCTCGTAGCTCTGCTTCAAATTCTTCAATCGTCAAGTCGTGCTTGAAAACACCGTTATAGGTAATAGAAATGCCTCCTGTTTCCTCTGAGACGATGAAGGTCAAGGCATCGGATACTTCTGACAAACCGATAGCCGCCCGGTGTCTGGTCCCAAATTCCTTGGAAATCCCTGTGCTTTCTGTCAAGGGAAGATAGGCAGAGGTTACTGCTATTCGATTTTCTCTGATAATCACAGCACCATCGTGTAGGGGAGTGTTGGGGATAAAGATATTAATAAGGAGTTCAGCTGAAATATTGGCATCCAAAGGAATCCCTGTCGCAATGTATTCTTGTAAGGTCCGAACTCGTTGGATGGCAACCAGAGCACCAATCTTACGAGGACTCATATATTCAACCGACTTGACAAAGGCACGAATCATTTGCTCCTCTGCACTAATTTGAGCAGTAGAAAAGAAATCTGTCGCCCTTCCCAAGCGTTCCAAACCAGTCCGAATCTCTGGAGAGAAGATAACAACCGCAGCAATAACCCCATAGGTGATAATCTGATTAATCAACCAAGAAATCGTTGTTAAATCAAGGATATTGGCCACAACCTGGGCTAATACAAAGATCACGACCCCACGCACCAAAATCATAATCTTGGTGCCAGCTATCGCTTTTGTAAAACGATATAAAATATAGGCCACAATCAAAATATCAAACAGATTGATGGCAATACTCCAAGGACTAGAAAACAAGCTAGTCCAATATTGCAGATTGGATAATTGTTGAAAGTTCATCTGCTGTCTCCTCTCTGTCCAAACACGTTCCTTTCTATTATACCATTTTTCTGGCATTTTTTTCCCTATCCTACTTCATTTTAAATTAAGGAAAAATATGATAAAATAAACTGACTAGAAAAAACAAAGGAGAAACCATGTCTCAACTCTATGATATTACCATTGTAGGTGGTGGTCCTGTCGGGCTTTTTGCAGCCTTCTATGCCCACCTACGCCAAGCCAAGGTCCAAATCATCGACTCTCTTCCCCAACTAGGTGGACAACCTGCTATTCTCTACCCTGAAAAGGAAATTTTAGACGTCCCGGGTTTCCCAAACCTGACTGGAGAAGAGTTGACTAACCGTCTAATCGAGCAATTAAATGGCTTTGATACCCCTATTCATCTCAACGAAACGGTTCTTGAGATTGAAAAACAAGAAGAAGGATTTGTCATCACAACTTCTAAAGGAAGTCATCTGTCTAAAACTGTTATCATTGCTATGGGGGGTGGTGCCTTCAAACCACGTCCGCTGGAACTAGAAGGCGTTGAGGGCTATGAAAATATCCACTACCACGTTTCTAACATTCAGCAATATGCTGGTAAGAAAGTGACGATTCTGGGTGGTGGGGACTCAGCTGTTGATTGGGCTTTAGCTTTTGAAAAAATTGCGCCAACTACCCTTGTCCACCGTAGAGATAATTTCCGCGCCTTGGAACACAGTGTCCAAGCTTTGCAGGAATCTTCTGTGATCATCAAGACACCATTCGTCCCTAGCCAACTCCTTGGAGATGGAAAAACACTCGATAAACTTGAAATCACAAAAGTCAAATCTGATGAAACAGAAACTATTGACCTAGACCACCTCTTTGTCAACTATGGTTTCAAATCTTCTGTTGGTAACCTTAAAAACTGGGGTCTGGACCTCAACCGTCACAAGATTATCGTCAATAGCAAGCAAGAATCTAGCCAAGCAGGTATCTATGCTATCGGTGACTGTTGCTACTATGACGGAAAAATTGATCTGATTGCGACAGGGCTTGGAGAAGCACCAACCGCTGTTAACAATGCCATTAACTACATCGACCCAGAACAAAAAGTACAACCAAAACACTCTACTAGTTTATAGAAAAAGAACCACGAGTCACATAGGATTCGTGGTTTTATAGTTCATCGGCTAATTTGTTAGCTCATATTTCCCCCTTCTTTAACAAAAATAAAAATGCCTATCAAACTGATAAAACATGTGATATAATAGGGACGGCACTAACAATACGCCTTGGAAAAGGAGGTATTACAGATGCTAGAACTTCTCAAAATAGTACTTATCGCAGTCATCGAGAGTATCATCTCATGGCTGGTGACTCGTTGGTTAGACGATCACTTCGACAAGTAACCTTCCTGGTTAGTGCTATCTAACCTAGAAAAAAATCCCCTCAGTATTGCAGTACCGAGGGGATTTCTGTTAGCACTAAAATGCTAGAACTTCTCAATTCCCCTTTATTATCTCACATACTCTATTTAATTGTCAAGAAAGAGGTGTTTTATATCTTTATAACTCATCGGCTATCTTATTGATTTTTCTGAGTCTGTGGTTGACACCACTTTTGGTCAGAGGGGTGCTGAGGCTATCTGCTAACTGCTGGATAGAGTAGTCTGGGTGCTGAATCCGCAACTGCGCTACTTCCTGCAAATCCACTGGCAGATTTTCTAAGCCCATGATATCTTTGATTTTGCTGATATTGTTGATAGTCTTCATGCTGGCAGAGACTGTCCGAGCGATATTAGCTGTCTCGGCATTATTGGCTCGATTGAGGTCATTACGGGTTTCTCGCAAAATCTTAACCCTCTCAAAATCATCACGCGCCTGCATGGCTCCGATGACAATCAAGAAGTCCATAATATCTTCGGCTCGCTGGAGATAGGTCACAGCTCCCTTCTTGCGCTCAAGCACCTTAGCATCTAGTAAAAATTGCTGGAGAAGGGAGGCAATCCCTTGCGCGTGGTCCAGATAAACAGAACTGATTTCCAACTGATACTTGCCTGACTCAGGGTCACGAATGCTTCCATTTGCCAAGAAGGCACCACAAAGATAGGCACGACCTGCTTCCTCATCCGATAAAATCGCCTCATCAATACCTGTTTCTAGGCCAAAGAAAGAGTCGGCCAAGTGCAAATCACTCAGAAGGTCCTGCACCTTTTCATCTGTAAAAACGGTATAGACCCGATTCTTACGAAGATTACTTCTTTGGTGGTGTCGGATTTCCGATTTGATTTCATAGAAATGGAGAAAGGACTCATAGAGGTGGCGAGCCAGTTTGGCATTTTCTGTCACGACAGACAAGGTCAGGCCCGAAGTCGAGAGACCGATACTGCCAGACATCTTGATAATGGCAGATAATTCATGCCGGCTCAGATGGTGCTGACCTAGGATTTCTTCTTTTACTGCTACTGTGAAACTCATTTTCTCACCTGTATAATCCGCATCAATTCATCCACAATCAAATCCCCATCGTGGAAGGCGCCTCCATTTTCCAGACGAAGGAAGTTGGATGAAATCACGCGCGGAACTTGCTTACAAAGACCAGTAAAATCATGTTCCACCTGCACCAAGTATTCATCAAAACGGTTGGAATTCATGTATTCCTGAGGCACTTTTTCAATATTCACCAAGACAGTATCGATAAAAGGTCGACCAAGGTGACGATGCAAGACCTCCACGTGGTCACTATCTGTAAAGTGTTCCGTCTCCCCACGTTGGGTCATGATATTGCAGACATAGGCGATTTCTGCCTTGGTTTCCAAAAGCGCCTGCCCGATTTCCTTAATCACGATATTGGGCAAAATCGAGGTAAAGAGAGAACCAGGTCCGAGGACAATCATGTCACTTTCAAGAATGGTCTGCACTACTCGACGGCTAGCCAGAGGCGTATCATCATTGAGGGTATTGGTCACATAGACATGGTCAATCATGCCTGGATGGTCTGCAATATGACTCTCTCCAGCCACTTCTGTCCCATCCTGAAAGACTGCGTGTAGGGTCAAAGGATGGTCACTGGAAGGATAAATCTTTCCAGTTGTATGGAAAAATTTGCTCAGCAACTGCATGGCATTGTAGGTCGAACCCTGCATTTCTGACAGGCCAGCGATAATGAGATTGCCCAATGGATGGCCAGCAAAGGCTCCAGCATCTTCAGAGAAGCGATACTGAAAGACTTTCTCATAAAACTTAGGCATATCCGACATGGCTACAAGTACATTGCGGAGATCACCTGGCGGTGTCAATTGTTGCATATTTTTTCTGAGTTCACCTGAAGAACCACCATCATCCGCCACCGTTACGATAGCAGCGATTTCCACATCTTTTTCCCGCAGACTTTTTAGAATGACGGGGATTCCAGTCCCTCCACCAATCACCGTTATCTTTGGTTTTCTCATGAACGGTTTACCGTTTCCTTTCTTCGGTCTTTGTCGCGGTGCCCTTCATTAACAGGCCAATTCTTGGATAAGTCCTGCGCCAAGCGTTTAGCAAAGGCCACACTACGGTGTTGCCCACCCGTACAACCCATGGCAATAGTCAAAACAGACTTACCTTCCTTTTGGTAACTTGGCAAAATCGGCTCAATCAAGGCCAATAAATGTTGATAAAAGTCTTCGGACTCAGGATGGTTCATGACATAGTCGTACACTGGCTCATCCACTCCCGTTTGATTACGCAGTTCTGGTAGATAGTAGGGATTTGGCAAGAATCGAACATCAAAGACTAAATCTGCATCAATCGGGATTCCATATTTAAAGCCGAAAGACATGACTTCGATACGGAAAGACTGGGCTTGCTCTTGATCTGAAAACTGCTCTGCAAGGGTTTTGCGCAGCTCACGTGGAGTGAGTTCAGTCGTATCCACCACATTTTGGCTCATATTTTTCAAAGGCGCCAAGAGCTCACGTTCCAGCTTGATTCCATCCAAAATCCGACCATCTGCAGCTAGTGGGTGACTCCGTCTGGTTTCCTTGTAACGCGCGACCAATTCCTTATCTGCTGCGTCCAAGAAGAGGATTTTAAAGTCCAGTTCTTCCTTGTTTTCCAGCTCATCCAAAACGCCTTGAATCTCTGAGAAGAAAGAACGGCTACGCATATCCACTACCAAGGCCAACTTATGGTCGTCTTCCTTTGTTTCCACCAACTGCAAAAACTTAGGCAAGAGGGCTGGCGGCATATTATCAATAGTAAAATAACCCAAATCTTCGAAGGACTGAATGGCAACTGTTTTCCCTGCACCACTCATCCCTGTTACAATCACCAAGTGAAGTTGTTTCTTTGTCATCTTTTTCTCCTTATATCAAAAGAAGTTTGGCAACACCAAACTTCAACTAGCTTATCCAATCTCTGCGATGACTTCGATTTCGACTTTTACATCACGAGGAAGACGAGCTACCTCTACTGCTGAACGAGCTGGAAATTCCTCTTTAAAGGCCGTTTGGTAAACCTCATTAAAAGGAACGAAGTCGTTCATATCGCTCAAGAAGCAAGTTGTTTTGACAACATGGTCAAAGTCTGTTCCTGCCTCTGCCAAAATAGCACCAATATTTTTCAAGACTTGTTCTGTCTGTTCTTGGATCGTTTCTCCAACGATTTCCCCAGTTTCAGGAGAGAGAGGAACTTGACCACTAGCAAACAAAAGGTTGCCAACGATTTTTCCTTGAACATAGGGTCCGATAGCTTTTGGAGCTTTGTCTGTATGAATTGTTTTTGCCATTTTCTTTTCCTCACAACTTTTCTAAGATTGCATCCCAAGCCTCATCCATCCCTGCCTTGCTGACAGATGAAAAGAGGATAAAGTCGTCACTTGGGTCAAAGTTTAATTTCTTTTTAATTGCTGATTCATGCTTGTTCCATTTACCACGAGGAATCTTGTCCGCCTTGGTCGCCACAATGATGACTGGAATCTCATAATACTTGAGAAATTCATACATCTGCACATCATCTGCTGACGGGTCATGACGAAGGTCAACTAGACTGACCACTGCACGGAGATTTTCCCGAGTCGTTAGGTACTCCTCAATCATACGCCCCCACTTTTCACGTTCCTTTTTAGAAACACGGGCATAGCCATAACCAGGCACATCCACAAAGCGCATCTTGTCATCAATGTTAAAGAAGTTGAGAAGCTGGGTTTTACCAGGTTTACCTGATGTTCGGGCTAGATTCTTACGATTCAGCATGGTGTTGATAAAGCTAGACTTGCCAACATTTGAACGCCCTGCAAGAGCGATTTCTGGCAGTTCATCCTGCGGATAGTGGGATTTATTAGCCGCACTGAGCAAGATTTCAGCATTGTGTGTATTCAGTTCCATAGTCACCTCTAGGCTGTTTCTAGGATTGGTTTATCCGTTCCATCGACAGCTTCTTTTGTGATGCGGACCAATTTCACATTTTCCTGACTCGGCACTTCAAACATGACATCTAACATGGTTTCTTCGATAATCGAGCGAAGACCACGCGCACCAGTTTTGCGTTCGATGGCTTTATTGGCAATCTCTTGAAGAGCTTCGTCGTCAAATTCCAACTCGACATCATCATAAGATAGCAAGGTTTGGTATTGTTTGACCAAGGCATTTCTTGGCTCTTTCAAGACGCGAACCAGGTCATCAACAGTCAATTGCTCAAGAGCTGCAAAAACAGGCAAGCGTCCAATCAACTCAGGGATAATACCAAATTTTTGAATATCCTCTGCGATGATTTCTTGCATGTAAGAGCTATTTTCATCAATCGCCTTATTGTTTTGACCAAAACCAATAACTTTTTCACCCAGACGTTGTTTGACAATTTCTTCAATGCCATCAAAGGCACCACCCACGATGAAGAGGATATTTTTAGTATCCACTTGAATCATCTCTTGTTGTGGATGCTTGCGTCCACCTTGAGGCGGTACGCTGGCTACAGTCCCCTCGATAATCTTGAGAAGGGCTTGTTGCACCCCTTCACCAGAAACGTCACGTGTGATAGACACGTTCTCACTCTTCTTGGCAATCTTGTCAATTTCATCCACATAGATAATGCCACGCTCTGCACGTTCGATGTTAAAGTCTGCAGCCTGCAAGAGTTTGAGGAGGATATTTTCCACATCCTCACCTACATAACCAGCCTCCGTAAGAGCTGTAGCATCTGCGATCGCAAAAGGCACATTCAAGCTCTTAGCCAAGGTCTGAGCAAGGAAAGTTTTCCCTGAACCAGTTGGGCCAATCATCAAGATATTTGACTTCTGCAAATCCACATCTTCTGACTCTTCACGCGTATCGTGGAAATTGATGCGTTTGTAGTGGTTGTAAACCGCCACTGCTAAGGCCCGTTTGGCACGATCTTGACCGATTACATAATGGTTCAAGATATGGAGGAGTTCGATTGGTTTTGGTACCTCAGACAAGTCTGCCAAGACTTCCTCAGCCAACTCCTCTCGAATGATTTCCTGGGCCAACTCCACACATTCATTACAGATAAAGGCGTTGTTGCCTGCGATTATTTTTTGTACTTCTTCTTGGCTTTTGCCACAAAATGAGCAATAAACCATCATATCATTATTCCTAGTTGTAGGCATGATTTCCTTCCGTTCTATTCTATACTGTCATTCTATCTAAAATAAGGTCATGTAAAAAGCATGGATACTATTGACCAAATTGGTAAAGGCATTTAACCAGAGCAGTACAGAAAGTCCATAACGCTTTTTACGAAAAGCCTGTGCTCCTGCAAGTAAGCAGACCAAACACAGCATGGCTGTGAAAAAACCAAATATACTACGTTCCATTAGACTTCCTTTCTCTTGCGGTATTGAATGGTAAAATCATAAGGATTCTTCTCATCTTTAGTGTAGGATTTGCTTGAAACTGTCTCAAAAAGAGACAAGTCAAACTCCTCAGGGAAATAGGTATCTCCTTCCACCCGAGCATGAATTTGAGTCACAATCACTTCATCAAGGTAGGGCTCAAAAGCCTGAAAAATTTGCTTCCCACCGATAATATAGAGATTCTTGTCTTGAGCCTGATACCAGTCCAAGACAGACTGGACATCATAAAAAGTAGTAACCCCATCTATCTTTTCTGCCATGTTACGAGTCAAAATCAGAGTTTCCCGTTGTGGAAGCAAGCGACGCCCCATCCCATCAAAGGTCACACGCCCCATCAAGATAGCATGATTTAGAGTTGTTTCTTTGAAGTGTTGCAATTCTGCTGGCAAATGCCAAGGCAGACGATTGTCCTTACCAATCACACCCTCTTTATCCTGGGCCCAAATAGCTACGATTTTCTTAGTCATGCTTCCATCCTTTTCACTGATAGTACTATTTTATCAAAAAACTCAAAAAAAGACTGGTTTGAGATGCGTTCAGTTTGATAGAAAAGAAGCAGGCTAGATTTAGCCTGCTTCTCCTGTCCCTAGGACATGCGTTTTTTTGCTTCTGATTCAATTTTTTCAACTACTTCTTGAATGTTCAAACCAGTTGTGTCAAGATAGACAGCATCCTCTGCTTGTTTGAGAGGTGAAGTCTCACGATGGCTATCCTTGTAGTCACGCGCAGCAATTTCTTCTTTTAGCGTTTCAAGGTCTGTTTCAATTCCCTTAGCAATATTTTCCTTGTAACGGCGCTCTGCTCTTTCATCTACCGAAGCTACTAGGAAAATTTTCAATTCTGCTTGTGGCAATACAACAGTCCCAATATCGCGACCATCCATGACAATCCCACCTTGCTGTGCAATCTCTTGTTGGAGAGAAACTAGTTTCTCACGTACTTCAGGAATTGCCGCAATAGCAGAAACATGATTGGTCACTTCATTTTCACGAATAGGATGGGTAATATCCACATCTCCTACAAAGACAAGCTGTTCTCCAGTTTCTGAACGCCCAAAGCTGATTGGATGCTGGTCCAATAAGGCTAAAAATTCCTCAATCTCTTCCACTCCTAACTGGTGTTTCAGAGCCATATAGGTCGCCGCACGATACATAGCACCTGTATCTAGATAGGTATAACCAAAATCTTTAGCAATAATCTTAGCAACCGTACTCTTACCGCTTGAAGCTGGACCATCGATAGCAATTTGAATCGTCTTCATTTATGACTCCTATCTAGTCTTAATCACATCTCCAGGATTTGCAAACCAAGATCCTGTAGCCATATGCCCAGGATTCAAGGCCTCTAGCTGAGCAATGGAGATTCCTGCACGAGCGGCAATGGTTGCTTCTCCTTCTCCAGCCTGGACTGTAATTGTCCCTCCACTATCAGTATGTTCTTCAGAATGACTTTCACTAGAGGAGCTCTCTGTAGAAGTTGCTTCTTCAGTCTTGCTAGATGAAGAAGACGATTCTTCTGTTACAGATGTTGAAGCAGGGGCAGATGAGTCATAAAAATCTTTCAAGGCTGCCGTGCGATTACTCCCACCCGATGAAAGATAGATCAGAACAATAATCATCACGACTACAATCACAAAGAAAATACTTGCTAAAATAGTCAAGATACGATTAGCCAGCACTCCTCCACCTTGTTCTCTCTTACGACGTTCTGATCTTGTTTCTTCTTGATTCTCATAAATATCTTCTTGCCACGGTTCTTTTGCCATAACTTACTCCTTGTTTTTTTTTACTTTTCTTATTACAATATAAATATGAAAATCACACTTATACCTGAACGTTGCATTGCCTGTGGGCTTTGCCAAACTTATTCTGAATTATTTGATTACCACGATAATGGAATCGTGCGTTTTTACGATGACCCTAACCAACTAGAAAAAGAAATTTCTCCTAGTCAGGACGTCGTAGAAGCTGTTAGAAACTGTCCGACACGTGCCTTGATTAAAGATTAACTCTAATATCGACAAGAACGTTCTACTCCTTCTAGTTTAGCATATTTCCATGCAAAATTATAGTCTTTTCTCTTTATTTTTTTCTGTAAAATTAGGAAGGTCACTTTTTTCTTTGATAAGATAAAGTGGTCTTTTTTTAGTCTCTAGATAAATCTTACTGATATACTTGCCGAGAATCCCAATGGTCAAGAGTTGGATGCCTCCAAGAAAGAGAATAACAGCCATCAGAGAGGTCCAACCTGATGTCGGATTGCCCAAAATGAGAGTCCGAACCACAACGAAAAAAGTCATAAGCAGAGAAATAAAACAAGATAGGAGACCAGCCACAAAAGCGATAATCAAGGGGAAATCTGAAAAATTGACAATCCCTTCAATGGAGTAGAAAAAGAGTTGCCTAAAACTCCAACTGGTCTTGCCAGCCTGCCTTTCGACATTAGGATAGTCCAGATAGTGGGTTTTAAAACCGACCCAGGCAAATAGTCCCTTAGAAAAACGATTGGACTCAGTCAATCTTAAAAGAGCATCCACCACTGACCTTCTCATTATGCGAAAATCACGGACACCTGACGGCAGGGCTACTGGACTAATTTTTTTCATGAAGCGATAAAAGAGATCAGCGCAGAAACTGCGAAAGAAGGGTTCCCCCTCCCTACTGGTTCTCCGTGTCCCAACACAGTCCAAGTCTGCATTTTGGTCTAGTAATTTTTTCATCTCAAGCAACATACTAGGAGGATCCTGGAGGTCTGCATCCATAACCACCACCAAATCTCCTGTCGCATATTGCAAACCTGCATAGAGTGCTGCTTCTTTGCCAAAATTTCGCGAGAAAGAAATATAATGAACTGCTGGATTTTGCTCCCGATAGGCCTTTAAGAGTTTCAAGGTCCCATCACTTGATCCATCATCGACAAAGACATACTCGATTTCTGTTTCCAAATCTGGAAGTAAATCTTCCAAAGCCTGATAAAAAAGAGGAAGTACTTCCTCTTCGTTTAAACAGGGGACAATGATTGACATCACCATCTTAGTCTTCAAATCCATTTGGATGCTTGCTTTGCCAACGCCATGCGTCTTCACACATTTGGGTGATGTCTAGTTCTGCTTCCCAACCAAGTTCTGCTTTGGCTTTTGCAGGATCTGAATAGCAGGCTGCGATATCCCCTGGGCGACGGTCTACAATGCGGTAAGGAATTGGACGTCCTACTGCTTTTTCCATGTTTTGGATAATTTCAAGAACAGAATAACCTTTACCTGTTCCAAGGTTATAAACGTTTAGACCTGAACCTTTTTGGATTTTTTGTAGAGCTGCAACGTGACCTTTAGCCAAATCAACAACGTGGATATAGTCACGAACACCAGTTCCATCTTCCGTATCGTAATCATCTCCAAATACTTGCACCTGCTCTAATTTCCCAACGGCTACTTGAGTCACATATGGCAAGAGGTTGTTTGGAATACCGTTTGGATTTTCTCCTAGGTCTCCACTTTCATGAGCTCCGATTGGGTTGAAATAACGAAGCAAGACCACATTCCATTCTGAGTCTGCTTTGTAAATATCCGTCAAAATTTCCTCTAGCATAAGCTTGGTGCGGCCATATGGGTTGGTCACTGAAAGTGGGAAATCTTCCAAGATTGGCACTGTATGCGGATCTCCGTAAACTGTCGCAGAAGAACTGAAAATAATGTTTTTACAGTTGTTTTCTTCCATGACTTTCAAAAGGCTAACAGTCCCTGCGATATTGTTGTCATAGTAGGCAAGAGGAATACGGGTAGATTCACCGACAGCCTTCAAGCCAGCAAAGTGAATGACACCAGTTGGTTCTTCTTGTTTGAAAATGTCACGAAGAGTATCGGTATCACGGATATCTGCCTCATAGAAAGGCACTTCAACTCCTGTGATTCTTTCAACAACTTCTAAACTTTTTCGGTTGCTGTTAACAAGGTTATCCACCACAACAACCTGATGACCTGCTTGGATTAACTCAATAACAGTGTGGGTTCCGATAAAACCTGCTCCACCCGTTACCAAAATCTTTTCTTGCATCTTTTTTCCTCGATTCTCGGATTATTTTTTCTTATTTTACCATTTTTGATAGGGAATGTCATTTGCCATCCTAGAGGGGAGGCTAAAATTTCAGTAAAATTCTTATTCGCTTTTTACTCGTTTGACATAGTTTTCAATTGGATAGTTTAGAGGATCCAAGGTCATCTCCTTGCCTTGGACCAGTTGAGCCAGATGGTAGCCAATGATAGGACCAGTTGTGAGGCCTGAAGAACCTAGTCCACTAGCAGCATAGACACCTGCCAATTCTGGCACCCGCCCAAAGAAAGGAGAGAAATCTCTGGTATAGGCACGAATTCCCACTCGTTCACTTCTAAAAGTCGCTTCCGATAAAGCAGGATAGTGGGGCAAGGCTGCCTCCTCCATTTGTTGGAGTAAGGTTTCATCTACCGTCAAATCAAATCCCATATCATTTTCATGAGTAGCGCCTAGGGATAATTTCCCACCTGCAAAAGGAATCAAATCCCACTCCCCTTCTGGCATAACAACAGGGTAAGCTTCCATGTCTTGGGCAAGTTGATAATCTCGGAGTTGCCCCTTTTGGGGACGAACATCTACTTCATAACCTAAAGGCTCTAACAGGTGTCCCAACCAAGCTCCCGTCGCCAAAATAACCTGATCAAATACCTCTTCGTCAATCTGGTAACCTGATGCTAAAGGTGTCAGAGTCACTTTTTCTTTGACCAGCTTGACCTGACTGCCTTCCAGCAAACGAGTGACCAAAAGCTGACCATCTACTCTCGATCCACCAGAAGCATAGAGCAAGCGATCAAATCCCTGCAAGCCAGAGAATAATTCGTTAGCTGATGCTTGGTCCAGAATGGCTAATTGCCCTATCAAGGGAGATTCTTTTCTGCGCTCTAAGGCTAGTTGATAGAGTTCTTCCAACTTAGTTTCATCCTTTTTCAGGAGAAAGACTCCCGAACGTTGATAAAAATCGATTTCTTGTCCTGACTTCTCTAAATCAGCCAACAAATCCACATAAAAGTCAGCCCCCAAGCGCGCCATCTTGTACCAGGCTTTATTACGACGTTTGGAAAACCAAGGGCTGATAATTCCTGCTGCGGCCTTGGTAGCCTGACCTTGTCCATGGTCAAAAACGGTCACCTCTAGGTCACCTTCTTTCGAGAGGTAGAAAGCAGCTGTTGCTCCCACAATTCCTGCTCCAATAATGGCAACTTTTTTCATTGTCTTCACCTTCTAACTAGATATGGTGGAAAGGATTGGTCGATGCTTGACTAGGTAAGATATCAATAGTCCAGCCTTTTTCCTCTTTCCATTGATTAAGAAGCTCTGCAATTTTTTCTACAAAAAGCACTTCGATATAGTGACCTGAGTCCAAGGCTAGCAAGCCATCAGACAGCATATCCTGAGCAGTGTGGTAGTAAATATCACCAGTGATATAAACTTCTGCCCCCTTTGCCAAAGCATCCTTATAGAAAGACTGCCCGCTACCACCACAGATGGCCACTCTTGAAATAGGCTTCTGTAAATCAGTCTCTTGATAATGCACCAATCGAAGGCTATCTAAACCAAAGACTTGCTTGACATGCTGGGCCAATTCCCCAAATGTCTGAGGCTGAACATTCCCAATACGTCCAATTCCACGTTCAGGACCTGTTTCCTGCAGATAAGTTGTCTCCTCGATTCCTAGCATCTGACAGAACCAGTCATTGAGACCATTTTCAACGATGTCAATATTGGTATGGCTGACATAAACTGCGATGTCATGCTTTATCAGATCAATGTAAATCTGATTTTGCGGACGACTAGATACCAAGTCCTTGATAGGACGGAAAATCGGCGCGTGCTTGACGATAATCAAATCCGCACCCTTTTCAATAGCTTCAGCCACCGTTTCTTCACGAATATCGAGAGCCACCATGACCCTTTGAATATCCTTGTCTAAAGTGCCGATTTGCAGACCACGACTGTCTCCCTCCATGGAAAATTCCTGAGGGCAAAAGGCTTCATATGCGTTAATTACTTCACTTGCTAGCATGGAGAACCTCCTTGATGGCTTGAATTTTATCTACTAGAACTTGACGTTCTGCCAGATTTTTTTCTGGAATTTGTCCGAGGGCAAACTCTAGCTTAACAGCTTCTTTTTGCCATTTTTGGACAAAGACTGGACTGACCTCTTTGGACAAGATAGGTCCAAAGCGAACATCACTGGCTGACAACTTCATTTGTCCTGCTTCCACTACTAAAATCTCATAAAATTTTCCAGCTTCTTCTAGGATGCTTTCTGCTACAATCTGAAATCCGTTCTCTTGCAACCAAATGCGCAAGTCGTCTTCACGATTATTGGGCTGGAGAATCAAACGTTCTACATTAGCCAGCTTGTCCAAGCCTTCTTCTAAAATCCTAGCAATCAAACGGCCTCCCATACCTGCAATGGTGATGACCGATACTTGATCTGCCTCTTCAAAGGCTGCCAAGCCATTGGCTAAACGTACTTGGATTTTCTCCTTTAAGCCGTGTGCCTCAACATTTTTGACCGCGGATTGGTAGGGACCTTCCACCACCTCCCCTGCAATGGCACTTTTGATTTGTCCTCTTTCGACCAACTCGATAGGCAGATAAGCATGGTCACTCCCCACATCTAGTAAAATAGCCCCTTGGGGCACAAAGGAAGCCACTAATTCTAATCTCTTTGAAATCATCTTCTCTCACTTTCCAAAACTCTATTACCTCTTATTATACCACATTTCAGCTAGCAATCTTGCACCTAAAAAACCGCAATCCACAGATTGCAGCCTTTCTTTATTTTTTTACTTGATAACGACTAGTCAGGATGAAAATTACGGTAAAGACCAGCATCATGACACCATAGACAGGTAGTGTTTGTCCTGTTAAGGTCGAAATTTCAAGCAGTTTTTGAATTCTTGGGAAGAGAGCTGTAGCTAAGAAGCCACCTACTGACCAGACAATTAAGAGTACACGCCAGAGAGTAAATGGCATGCAGGCTCTAAATACGGATAAGAAACCGATAGACCCAAGTAGATAATAGAGGAGGGTTGAGATTTCTATCTCAGACCAGCCTTGACTACTTCCAAATAGTTTCACAAAAAGAACGCTGAACACAACCATAAGTGCACTTGGTAGGGCACGAAGCATAGACCTTCTGAGGAAGTTTGGCTCGACAGGCTTGATATTTCGCTCAAACGTCAAAACGAATGGTGGGAAACCTTCCACAAATTGGTCGATCATGGTAATCTGGATCGGAATGAAGGGGAAAATCAAAATCCACTCAGACCGTCCTAGAAGAGCACTGGCAATACAGATGACCGCTAACAGGAAGGAATAAATAGTCTTAATCAAGAAAATAGGGGCGATATGGGCGATGTTATTGACCACCCGACGACCTTCAAAGAGAATCTCAGGAACATCATTAAAGTCAGAGTTCAAGAGAACCAGATTAGCAATCTGACGAGTCGCAGGGTCTCCCTCAGCCATCACGATAGAACAATCCGCCTCACGAAGAGCCAGGATATCATTAACTCCATCCCCTGTCATAGCCGTTGTATGCCCTGCTTTTTTCAACGTTTGGATGATGAGTTTCTTTTGATGGGGGGAAACCCGTCCGAAAATAGCTGTCTCTTCAGCCATGGCAATCAATTCCTCATCTGTGATTTTTGAGCAATCTACATAACTGTGATAGTCTGCAAAGCCAGCCTTCTGGGCAATACTGGACACAGTGACCGGATTATCACCAGAGATAATTTTAAGTCCCACTTCCTGAGAACGGAGATAGTCCAGCGTCTCTGCTGCTCCCTCTCGAATAGGGTCCAAGATTTCCAGCAAGGCTAGAGCCTGAATATCAGATGGTTTTTGTGGTTTGTGATGGTCTAATTTCTCCTGACTGAGAGCTAAGACCAAGACACGTGAACCTCTCTCCAAGGCCTCTCTGGCTTCTGGGACTTCAGAGTCCAGCAACATCTCAGGTGCACCTAAGAAAACTGTTCCCAAACCTTCTAACTCCATGGCTCCCCACTTGCGGTCGCTGGAGAAGGGAAGATTAGAGAGCATAGGATAAGTAACTTCTCCCACAAAACGCTTTCGAATAGCTTGCGCAGTTGGATTTTTATCCTCACTATGAGCCATATAGCTGGCCAAGATGCTAGCAAGCGCTGACTCTCCATACTCTTCGGTCAAAGGAAGTACAGCCTCCACCTGCATCTTTCCTTGGGTGATGGTGCCCGTCTTGTCCAGACAGAGCATATCCACGCGTGCCAAGGTCTCAACAGAATACATCTCCTGCACCAAGACCTTTTTCAAGCCCAACTTAATCACCGCAGTCAGGAGCGAAGTAATGGTCAAAAGGGCAATTCCCTTAGGCAACATTCCCAGTAGGGCTGTCGACGAATTTACAACGGACGACTTAAGAGGCAAGCCTTTTAAAAGCAAGGCTTCTAGCAAGAGAGCCAGACCAAAAGGAATGATAATCTTTCCAGTAAAACCTGCTAACTTGTCCAGCGATTTCATAATTCGGGAGTTGATGGGTTTCACTGTCTTGGCTTCCAGCATGAGCTTGGCAGCATAGTTGTCTGCACCGACATGGTGAACTTGAGCTAAAACTGACCCACTGGCTAGGAAACTTCCTGACAAAAGCAAGGCATCCACTTCCTTTTGCACCAAATCACTTTCACCCGTCAACATGGCTTCATTGACTTCCGCAAAGCCTTCCAAAACCAAGGCATCACTGGGAATCTGCTCTCCAGCAGACAAACGAATGACATCTCCTAACACCAATTCTTCAGGATTCAGAGCCACTTCTTGGCCATCACGGATGGTTTTGACCTTTTCCTTGGTCATGAGATTGAGCTTGTCCACCATGTGTTTAGCCCGCAGCTCGGTCACAATCCCAGAAAAAGCGTTAAAGCAGATAACAGCAAAGAAGACCAGATTGCTCCAAGCCTGCACAAAGGCTAGTGCCAAAGCAATGGCAAAGTTCAAAGCGTTAAAAAGAGTAAAGACATTTCGTTTGATGATTTGCCAAGTGCTGGTACTGGCCAAAGCAGTAAAATCATTGACCAAGCCCTTAGCCTGTCTTTCCTTGACTTCTCTTTGGGTTAATCCCATAATCTTATTTTTATCCATAAATTCTATCATATCATTTTTTCTAAAAGAATTCTAATCTCACCCCAAATATGCACTTAGTCAAGGGAAAAGTTTGCCAGCCCTCCTTTGATAAGGTATAATAATAACAAGAAAATAATCGAAGGAGATCGCATGTTTTATACTTATTTACGTGGATTGGTTGTCTTGCTCCTATGGTCCATCAATGGCAATGCCCACTATCATAATACTGATAAAATTCCTAATCAAGATGAAAATTATATTTTGGTTGCGCCTCACCGCACTTGGTGGGATCCAGTTTACATGGCCTTTGCGACCAAGCCAAAACAATTTATCTTTATGGCCAAAAAAGAACTCTTTGCCAACCGTATATTTGGTTGGTGGATTCGTATGTGCGGTGCTTTTCCTATCGACCGTGAAAATCCAAGCGCCTCAGCCATCAAATACCCTATCAACGTCCTTAAAAAAAGTGATCGCTCTCTCATCATGTTTCCAAGTGGGAGCCGTCACTCAAACGATGTAAAAGGTGGCGTAGCTCTGATTGCCAAAATGGCCAAGGTCCGTATCATGCCGGTTACCTACACAGGTCCCATGACCTTGAAAGGCTTGGTTAGCCGTGAGCGTGTCGATATGAACTTTGGAAATCCAATCGATATCTCAGATATCAAGAAAATGAATGATGAAGGCATTGAAACAGTCGCCAATCGCATTCAAGCAGAATTCCAACGTTTGGACCAAGAAACGAAACAATGGCACAATGATAAAAAACCAAACCCACTCTGGTGGTTTATCCGCATCCCTGCTCTCATCCTTGCCATTATCCTCGCTATCCTAACCATCATCTTTAGCTTTATCGCAAGCTTCGTATGGAATCCAGATAAAAAGAGAGAAAAACTTGGTTAAATAAATACAACAATCCCTTGGCAAAAGCCAAGGGATAAATCTTTTATTCGATTTTCCATTTTTGGGCCAACCAGCTAGAAAAAGCTAGAAATCGCTCATCCACTTGTTCATGATGCCCATAAGGGTCAAAGACAAACTGACAGTTCGGATAGTGTTTCTGAAGACTGGTATGGATCTGCTCAGCATAGACTGGTGCTTGAGCCAAGCGATTAGTATGATGAGCTCCTTCTGTTTGACCATTCTGTAAATACAGCAAACAGTCCAAATTTTTCACATTTTCTTCCTTGCAGTAAGTCACAAAATCAGGATACCAAAAGGAACCGCAGATGGAGAAGACACAGGAAACCTTGTCAAAGCTGAAAAGACTGTAAACTGCCACCAAACCACCTAGTGAGTAGCCTCCATAAGCAAGGCGAGTTTCGTCCAGGCGATAAAGCGACTGCAACTTGTCTAAAAGACCTCCAAATAAATGATCATGATAGGCGTTGGCCTGACCTCCAAAATCTGGAGCTCCATCTCTCAGAGCTGATGTCGCCCAGGGAGTGTAGTCGTCTAAGCGATTTTTAGAGGTCAAGCCCACTAAAATCACAGATTCGGAAAGGGACGATAGGAAATCCAAGTTTCCATCATTCAATAAAATAGCCGGATAGGTTTGATTGGGGTCGTAGTTAGAGGGAAGGCTGATTTTGACTTGAATTCCTTCCCAATCAAACTCATTATTTATTGATAAAGTCATTGATTTTCTCAAGGGAATCAATCACTGATGGACCATAGTCCATCAATTCATCGTAAGAGATGGTCATGATTTTTTGATTCTTAATAGCAGGAACGCTTTCCAAAACAGCATTTGCCTTCATCAACTCTACTGCTTTTTCATCCAATTTTTTATTGCGGTCGCTGGTTACATAGATAATCAATTCAGGATCCATTGACACGAGATTTTCCAAGGTCAAGCCTGATGTTCCCGTTGCAACGTTTGTATAACCAAGTTGGTTCAGCAAACTTTCTTGCAAAGCAGACTTGTAGGCACCGAAGGTTTCATCATTATAAGCAACCATAATCAAAGCCTTTTTCTTTTCACCTTGGCTTGCTGGATTTGCTTTCTTAACAGCATCAATTTTAGTTTGTAATTGTGCTGCGTATTCATTAGCCTTGTCCTGAACATTAAAAATCATTCCAAGATTTTTGACATCTTCTACGATATTCCCCAAATCTTGCTGAATTGTTGAGAGAGAAGCTTTTTGTGTATAAACTAGGATTTTATTTTCATTCCAAGTGCTAACTGTCCCCAAGGATTTTTCAGAAAACATCATGTTTCGACCCATCACAGCGTCCGGCTCATAAGAAAGGACTGTCTCTTGTGAGACTGTTTTTTTATCCCCGATTTGAGGAATCGTCGCAATCGCGTCCTTGTATTTGTCCGTCACAGCATTATCAGGATTAAGCATGCCAGCAATTTTATCCTTCAACCCCAACTCCAATAAGATTTCAGTGGTTGAAAGATTGTTAGTGATAACTTTTTCAGGTGCCTTGTCAAAAACTTGTTCGACTTCATTTCCTTTAGCGTCATAGGTTTTGACCGTTAACGGATAAGTCGTCTCTGCGCTTGCCTTTTGACTTGTTTCTGTGCTAGATTGTGTGGTAGCTTTTTCTGTAGTAGTATTGCCACAAGCTGCCATGGTTAAGGTAGCTACTGTTACGAGTAAAATACTGAGTGTTTTTTTCATCTTGTTTTCCTTTTCATTCTTATAAATAGTGAATCATGGCTTGCTGATCATCGGTCCAAGTAACCTGACTTTGAACTCCGTATACAGTTTGCAATGACTCAGGGGTGATGGTCTCCTTTGGAGTCCCTTGGTAAAGGATTTCCCCCTCTTTCATCAGATAGAGATAATCCGAATAGCGACAAGCAAGTTGAATATCATGTAGGACAGCTAGAACATTGATCTTAAGATTCTTCACAATGGCTAACAAGTCTAGCTGATACTTGATATCTAGGTGATTGGTTGGTTCGTCCAGGAGCAAGAGAGTCGGTTCTTGCGCCAAGGCACGTGCTAATAAGACTCGCTGCTTTTCTCCCCCTGACAGAGACGAATAGAGACGAGTTTTCTTCTCAAGCATATCCACCTTGACAAGAGCATCATGAACGAGGGCATAATCCCTTTCCTTTTCCTTCTGTAAAAAAGAGAGATGGGGCGTTCTTCCTAGCAAGACGATTTCCTCAACTGTACAATCAAACTGCAATTGATTAAACTGGGTTACAACTGCCATTTGCTTGGCTGTTTCTTTTAGTGACCAATGCTCCAGTGGCTTTCCATCTAGGCTTATCAAGCCTTTGTCTGCCTTTTCCTGACGATAGAGGAGTTTAAGCAGGCTGGTTTTCCCACTTCCATTTGGTCCTAGTATCGTGTGAAATTGATGCCCCTCAACCCTAAGAGAAACACCTTTGAGGATTTTTTTCTCTCCTAGTCCAAAGTGGATATCCTGACAAATCAAGTCCATATCAAGCCCTCACCTCCCTTCGCCTACCTCCAACAATGTAGATAAAGAAGGGAGCACCTACTAAGGCTGTGAAAATACCAATTGGCAGCTCAGCATTTTGAATAATGACACGAGAGAGTACATCTGCCCAGATAACGAAAAGGGCACCTAGTAAAGTCGCAACAGGAAAAAGTCTCCTGTAATTCGTTCCTACTAACCCTCGAGCTAAATGTGGAGTAATCAGACCGACAAATCCAATAATCCCACAGGTCGCCACCAAGACTGCTGTCAACACAGCCACCATGGTCACATAAAGATACCAATAAAAGCGTAAGGGAACCCCCAAAGTTAAAGCAGCCTCATCTCCCATCATCATCGCATTAAAAACACGATACTGCGTAGAAAAAAATAGAAAGGCCATTCCCACTACTATAGTTGGCAAAACTAAGTCAGACCAGGTAGTCCCAGCAAGCGAGCCCATGGTCCAAAACTTAATAGTCATCACACTGTCAGCATTAGCACCAACTGAGATAATAAAGTTGGAAAAAGCCAGAAAGAGAGCATTGACAACCGTTCCTGATAAGATCAGACTGGGAGTCGTCATCCTTCCCTGCATAGAGGCAATGATGAGGACAGCAATTGTTGCCAAGATAGCTCCAAGAAAAGCTCCAAGGCTAATCATCACTTTTAAACCAAGAATGATGCTCAAGGTTGCCCCTAGAGTTGCACCAGCAGAGATGCCTAAGACATAAGGCTCTGCGATGGGATTGTTCACTGTAGACTGCATCACGCTACCACACATAGAAAGGCCTGCTCCTACTATCAGACCTAACAATACTCGGGGGAATCTCATGTTCCATACAATGGCAAGAGTAGACTTGGAAACCTCTCCTATCTCAAGAGGAAATCCTAACCTACTCAAAATAATCCGATAGGTATCTCCTAGATCAATCGCAACAGATCCCATTGAAACTGCTAGAAAGAGAGAAATCCCTAAAATACCTAGCAAAATAACTAAAAGTAACACAAATTGCTGGTCTTGTCGGCTTCCAGAAAATTTGGAAAGCATGCAAACCTCCTTTGATAGAATCTTAAAAATTTAGAAAATTCTCATGAAAAGTATACCATATTTTCAACAATGGAACAAGATGAGAAAAATAAATATAGTTGGTCATACAGTGCTAATAATCGTAACCGAAGATTATACTTGAGTATGTCGAGGTAAGGTGACAACATAAAAAGCCCTCTGAAAATCAGAGAGCCAATTTGAGCTCGGGATAAAATCCTAGTGAAACAAAAAAATCTACACGGTCAGAAAAGTCTCTATCGTGCCATTTTCATACATGATGTATAGTCCAAGTAGAATGAATACTAAGGGCACAATGATTCGCTCGTATTTTTCAATTGTCTCGAATATTAACGGAATAGAGGATAACACCCGACTAATCTCGCATAAGATAATTATGCCGATTACAAACACAAGCAAGGCCACGAGGGTCTGTGACCAATCTAACGAAGCAAAATAAGGTATATAGATACCTAAATTATCTCCGCCAGACGCAATTGTCAGCAATGTAACTGTCCAAAACAGTTGATTTGCCTTGCTTTGTTCTAATCTTTCAATAATTTCTTCCTCTTCTTCCTCTTCTTCCTCACCTTCTCCAACAATTGCAAAGCGAATCCCTAAATAGATAGGGATTAAACCAAGCAATCCAACCATCCATTCTTCAGGCACGAAATTAACGACATAAGCAGCAACTAAACTCGCCCCTACAAGTAAGCCTGTGCCTAGATATTGCCCCGCATAAATATGCCATTTTTGTTTATTCTGTGATAGCTGTGCAAATAAAATAAATAAAATAATTAAATAATCGATACTGGTGGAAATATAAACACCAATAGCAGATATGATTGTCTGTCCCATAAAAACCTCCTGTATTAGTCAGTAATAAATCAGCAGATTTTAGGAGAGCACAGACACATTAATTTAGCTATCGCTAGTGGGTAATGTCGAACATAGGAAAGCATTTTACTCCTCCTCAAAACGTAGTTACAAAGTAATTTCTAACTGGAATTCGGTGACTACTTCCATGTAAAGTATAACATACTATACTTTACTTCGTAAAGTGTGGGCTCTCCGAAGGGGCTTGCAGACAGCTACTCGGCTTTTCAAGCCGAGTAGCTACGCACCCTTATGGTGTAATTAGCTGATACCATTTGAGGTTTTTGTAGTCTCCAAAATTGTGACCGATAAAACACACAATCCGCTATTAAGGTGGGTTACTCAGTTTTTGTAGTCTCCAAAATTGTGACCGATAAAACCTCAATAAAAAAGCCCTCTGAAGTCAGAGAGCTGATTTGAGCCCGGGCTAAAATCCTAGTGAAAAAGATGAAACTCCTTGTGTTCATCGAACACTGTGTCATTTCCCTATTTTCATACGGATTTCTTACGCCCTTAGCATCATGATTCTTGCTAGATAAACCGTTTATAGACTAGGCGACGAGGCGAAGATTGTACTAATGGTACATCGAGCCGAAGCCAACGAAGTATAGAAACGGTTTAGACGCAAGATTAGCGACGAAGTCCTAGAGAGTTGATTAACTCACGGTAACGGTTAACGTCGTTTTTACGCAAGTATGCAAGCAAGTTACGACGGCGACCGATTTTTTTCATCAATCCACGGTAAGTAGCGTGGTCTTTTTTGTGTTGTTTGATGTGTTCGTTAAGGTGGTTGATTTCCCAAGTAAGGACAGCAACTTGAACCTCTACTGAACCTGTATCACCTTCGTGACGTGCATATTGTGCGATGATTTCATTTTTTTTCTCTTTTGAGATTGCCATGATGTTTCTCCTTTTTATTTGGCTTCATCCGAGTGACAGGTTGGCATGCCTGTAACCAAGAAGAAGTTATTTGTCTTTACGACAGTTCTTATTCTACCAAGAAGCAGAGACTTTGTCAACTGATTTACTGTTTAAAAACTTGACTTACTCTACTGATTTCAGGGCTTCAAGCATATCCACCTTTCTCAAGTGGTGATTTACAAAGAGACCCAGTAAGGCTAAGATCGCAGTCACTGCGACGATTGGAAGAGCATAGACTTCCCAGCTGACCCGCGGATAAAAAAGTATGGTGGCAGGTGAGATCATTTGAAGCAAAAATTGATGTAAATAGTAGCCGGATACCAAACCGAGAACAATCCCCACAAAAGACAGCACCATGGTCTCGCGGTAGATATAGAGGGTCACTTCTTTATTATGGAAACCGAGAACCTTGATGGTCGAAAGTTCACGGATACGTTCTGCCACATTGATATTGGTGAGATTGTAAAGAATGACAATGGCTAGCAAGACGGAAACAAAGATAAGGATTGCCATGGTTTTATTGAGAGAATTGGCTACAGATTCAAAGAGGTGGATAGCTGTTGCATTTTGGATCACCCCAGAAACAGCAGTTTTTTTCATAAAGGCCGCAGCTTCTTTCTCCGTATTGGATGGTGTTGGCTCTTTTAATTTTACTAGGTAGGTATTGTCTTTCGGACTGATACCGTAGACTTGTTCGTATGTCGCTCGGTTGAGATAAACAAAGTGTCCAACATAGTTTTCAGAAATAGCCGATACCCTGATTTCTTTCCCATCAAGCTCCAGCTTGTCTCCAACCGTAATACCTTCTAGTTGAGCTAATTTTTGACTCACGACTGCTCCATCTGTGACCTGCACCTCTTGGCCATTTTCCTCTAATGCGATAAAGGGTTTGAAATTTTCTCTGCTTGTGACCATTATGGTGATAGTCTGAAGTCCTGCTTTTCCTTTGAAATCTTTTTCAATGGATTTAGAGTAGATTTTTTGGTAAGCATGGATAGGCTCAGATTGCAAGGCACTTTCTAGGTCTGCTTTTTCTTTCTCCGTTGCACTGCTCTTTTCCGCTACAATCATCTGGTATTGCTGGATTTGTTCAAATTGACGCTCCACAACTCCTCCCACAGAAGACTGAATGCCAAGACCTGCAAATAGGAGAGCAACCGAACCCGCAACTCCAAAAAGGGTCATCAACATCCGTTGCTTATAACGGAAAATATTTCGCGCCGTAACCTTATGAGTGAAGCTCAGACGACTCCAAATAAAGCTCAGGCGTTCCAGCAAAATCTTTGATCCCTTAACGGGAGGTTTAGGAAGTAAGAGTTGGGTTGCTTCATCGTGTAGTTCCCTCCGTGCCACTAGATAAGCTGGCAAGACACTAGACACCCAACTTAAGGCCAGGGCAAGAAGGCTATAAGACCAGTAGAAATACTCCTGACTTTTCCCAACGACCATTCCAGCTGTTATAACATCCGAAATCACGCCTGCAAGGAGATAATGTCCTAGAAGCGTTCCTAAAACGGTTCCCACAGTTCCTGCAAGAAAACCATAGAGGACAAACTTGGCAACAATATCTTTATTCTGGTAACCTAGGGCCTTGAAAATACCAGCATTGGTACGTTCTTCATCCACAAAGCGAGTCATAGTTGTAAAGGTTACCATTGCAGCAACCATAAAAAGCACCACGGGAAAGATATTCCCGACAGAACGAATACTTGCTGAAGCGTTACTGTACATGAGATAGCCTTGACCGCCTGGCATGGTTTGGCGGTTGTATACATGGTAAGTAGGCTCTGCCAGTTCATCAAGCTCTTTCAGGCGTTGTTCAAGCTTCTCTTTTTCCTTGGCTAGATTACTCTCTGTCTGAGCCATTTTTTCTTTTTCTGTAGCCAATTCTTCCTTAGTTTTTGTCAATTGCTCCTTGGCTTGACTCTTTTGAGGCTCAGGCCAAGTGGTCACTTGTTCTTCTTGAGTTTTCAATCGACTTTCAGCCTGTTCTAACTGACTCTTGCCTTTTTGAAGGTTACCTTCAGCTGTTTGGAGCTGCTCTTTTCCATCTTCCAAGCTCTTTTGCCCATTTGCTTTGATACTTGCCAATCTTTTTTGACCATTATCGGCAAGCAAGTTTTGTAAGTCTTCCTGGTGTTGATCTCGTTTGCTTCTATAGTCTGATGAAAAAGCATCTATATTTTTTAAATCATCATAGCGCACACGCGCAATGCTATAAACATCTGAGTCAAACTGACTGGGTAAAATCACTCCATAGCCAGCCAAGCTTCCATTTCCACTACTAGCCCCTCCCAAGTCTTCTTGAGAAAGTATCTCACCCGACTGAACAAATCCAATAATGGTGAAAGATTGGGATTTTATGACGGTCTTCCCTTCTTCTTTCTTGCTAAAGGTGATAGTCTGCCCAATCTGATAGCGGTCTCTCCAGAAATCTGCCAAGGAAATTTCCCCATCAGCCTCTGGAAGTCGCCCTTCTGTCACTTGAAAAGTTGAAATTCCCTCTGGCTTAGAATAAAGTCGAACCGCTTCTTCACTATTTTCAACGGTTAGGTCTGCCATATAGCCAAACTCAACACTTGCTCCTTGAAGGGTCTTTAGTTCGTCTTGATCCTTTTTATCCAAGCCATAATCAGCTATCACGGCCAGATCCAAGGTATTTGCTTTACGGAGATAATCCTCAGCCGTACGTTCCATATTGGGGCTAGTCACTTTGAGACCTACTAGAGCTAAAGACCCCAGCATCATCAAGGTCAAGATGGATAAAAAGCGTCCCTTAGAAGCAGTCACCGACTGGAGCAAGTCTTTTCGGTATGTTTTTTTCATGCTAATACTCCAATGTATCGATAGCCTGTGGATGCTCATTGATTGTTACTCTCATAACAGTGGCATCACGCATGTGAATCACCCGATCTGCTATAGGAGCTAGCAAGCTATTGTGAGTCACGATGATTACCGTCGCTCCCTTTTGACGAGACATGTCTTGGAGAATCTTCAAAACCTGCTTGCCTGTCTGATAATCCAAGGCTCCAGTTGGTTCATCACAAAGGAGGATTTTAGGATTTTTGGCTACTGCGCGTGCAATGGAGACTCGCTGTTGCTCCCCTCCAGAAAGTTGGGCTGGAAAGTTATTGAGACGATGAGCCAGACCTACATCTGTCAAGACCTGTTCAGGATTCAAGGCATCTGTCACAATTTCAGAAGCCAACTCCACATTTTCCTTAGCGGTCAGATTGGAAACTAGATTATAAAACTGAAAAACAAAACCGACATCATTTCTACGGTAATTGGTTCTCTGGTGGGAATTGTAGTCTGCAATATTGGCACCATCAATCCAAATCTCCCCTTCATCATTGGTGTCCATTCCCCCAAGAAGGTTAAGAACTGTTGACTTACCAGCACCAGATGCACCTAGAATAATAACCAATTCTCCCTTTTCAATCTCAAAATTCACATCGCGATTGGCCACAATCTCCGTGTCCCCAACCTGATAACGCTTGTAACAATGTTTCATCTCAATATAAGCCATCATCAACCTCACTTTCTTTAACTACTTCTTAATATCATTATAACGCTTTTTCGAAGAGTTGGATACTAGAATAAAAAGAAAAACCTAGGTATTCCTAGGCTTTCTTTTTACAAATTATTTTCCAAGGTAGTATTCAGAAACTACGTTCAATTTTTCGTCGAATTCGAATACCAATGGTGGGAAGTTAGGGATTTCCACATCCATGATTTCGTCATCTGACAAACCTTTGATGTGTTTTACAAGGGCACGGATTGAGTTACCATGAGCTCCTACGAATACGTTTTTACCATCTTTAAGAGCTGGAGCGATTTTATCTTCCCAGAATGGAAGGGCACGTTCCAAAGTCACTTTCAAGTTTTCAGCATCTGGAATAACTGAATCGTCAAGTGAAGCGTAACGACGGTCAGTGTGAGCTGAGTGCTCATCATCACGGTCCATGTTTGGAGGCAATACATCGTATGAACGACGCCAGATGTGAACTTGTTCATCACCAAATTGTTCAGCAGCTTCAGCTTTATTTTTACCAGTCAAACCACCATAGTGACGTTCGTTCAAACGCCATGATTTTTCAACTGGAACCCACAATTGGTCAGAAGCTTCAAGAGCCAAGTTAGTTGTTTTGATCGCACGTTTCAATACTGAAGTGTAAGCTTGGTCAAATTCGATACCAGCTTCTTTGATCAATTTACCAGCGTCAATCGCTTGTTGTGTACCTTTTTCAGACAAATCAACATCAGCCCAACCAGTGAAAAGGTTAGCTTTGTTCCATTCAGACTCACCGTGGCGAGCAAAAACCAATTTTACCATTAGATGGATTCTCCTTTAAATTTTCCGAGGTTTCCCCTCGTTTATCTATTCTATTTTACACAATTTTTCACAAAAAAGCTAGTTAAAATCGACAAGTTCTGACAGTCAGGAAGTAAAGTCCTCTCATCCTGACTAGAAACTTCTATAATTCATTACTTTTTATTTGCAAAAATAGAAGTTCTGAAGTCATTTGTTTGATCTAGGTAGGCTTTAAAGACTGCTCTCTTAAGTTTATGGACGGCACTGTCAGTTTCTGGGTTATAGTCACTCCAACGCGTACCTTCTGCATCCTTGAGAACAGCTTGGTCCATCAGTTCTTGCAACTCATTTACTCTTTGAATGGTTTTCGTGGCATTGCTCATCCATGATTGCGTCGGATCTTTAAAAGTAATTTTATTCAAATGATCAAACTGAGCAACGCGCTCTTGATACATAGCTTTTTTAAAGGCTGCCCAAGATGAATACTGACCACCAAATAGCTTTTCTAAAACAAGCTTATCTGTCACTAATCCTTGCTTTTTACCGTAGAGGTTGATTGTCTGACCATTTTGTTTAGCAATTTCTTCATATTGGTTGGAAATATATGGGACCATACCTTCTTTAAATCCTTTAGCAGCTAAGAGTTCATAAGCTATCCGGCGTCCCATAAGATCTCCAGGAGTTCCTTTCTCACTGCTCAATGCTGAAAAGATTGGTGCAAAGAGTTTAATCGTAAAGTAGCCATTTCTCTCATAAGTGCCAGCCTGATACTCACGAGCCGAAAGAATATTATTGTCAATCAAACTCTCAAAGCTAGTCAATTTTTGGGCTTCTTCTTCAGTCAAATCTTTCACAACATTAGTAGCATAAACATCATTTCCGTCTGCTGGATCTTTCACATACTTGTTCTCAATTTTTCTGAGAGCTTCCATTTTCTGGGAAACATTCAGTTTCTTAACGATTGATTGCCCTTCAAGATATTCCAACAGATAGATGAGGTCAAACATGTTATGAGCGTATTTTTGGAGATCGGATGCATCTTTGAATCGTTCCGTCGGATCTAAGACTTGTAGACGGGATCCTTCTAAGCTATCTGATTTTGAATGTTTCAAGATTGAGTTAATAGTAAGGGTCGCATCATTTGGATGATCTGGAGCTTGTAATAAACCTTTAGCAAAGAACTCAGGACCAAGACCACTTCTTCGACCATAGCCACCAAGATAGATATCCTGATCGGAATCATGGGTCATTTCATGGGTATACGTAATAGCGCCATCCTTATCCAACATACGGTAAGACATATAGTAGACACCATCTCCTGTTGCGTATGCACCGTGATGATTATGAACTACCTTGTTACCAACTGGTCCAAAGAAATGTTGCATTGCAGGATTTGAATTCTCAAAGTCTGCGATTGTTGAAGCCTTTCCTTCAGTATGATCATCACCAAACTTATAGGCATCATAAAGCAGGATCGTACGATAGAGTTTTTCACGTCCCTGATTATCTAAAATACGATACCAATAATCGTAGTGATCTCGCTGACGCTTGGCTGTTTCACGCGCATTATCTTCAACAAACTTATTGAGTTCATCTCCAGCCTTATAGTCGCTGTTGCGGTAGCGATCGTAAGCTCCAAATCCTAGGCTAGACAAGGTTGAGATGACAAATACAGATCTTTCTGGCAAAGTAAGGAGAGGCAAGACCATATTGCGGTATTTCCAAGTACTACTAGTAATTCGGTCATAAACACCGATAGAATACTTAGTCCCTGCTTGCTCTTGCTTGGCTTTGACCTCTGCAATAGTAGATTTTTCTTCGACAATGAAAGCTTTGGTCTGTTTTTTAAACCAGTCATTGTTGCTAGTGTTTGGTAAAAAGACTTTTCGGTAATTTTCTAGCGTGCTAAACAAATCTGTCGTTCCATGATGGCTGGCAAGACTGATACCATAAGTATCAACGTTGTTCTTAGCAAGCAGATTATTAAATCCTGATTTCCCTAACTCAATCAAAGTATCTAACGGAGATGCATTTCCTTTGCCAAAGAAATCAAGGTGATACAAGACCAAGTCTTTAATATTAACCTGACCATAGCTAAAGTTATACCAACGCTCTAAGTAACTCATACCAAGAAGCAAGGCTTCCTTGTTGCGCTTAATTTTATCTACGATGTAACCTGTCATTACTTGATTGTTTTCCACTAGACCAGCATCCGCTGACAAGAGTTTTCTCAGACTGTCTTCTAGATGCTCCTTCGTTTTAGCAAACTGCTCTTCTAGATAGAGCACGGTTTGCTTCACTTTTGGTGAAATACCAAGTGTGTTTCTAATAGTGTCTGAATGATAATTTACCTTCTTCAATTCTGGTAAGACTTGCTGGATAATCGTTTCTTGATTATACAAGAATTGGTTTGGCGTATAGAGAAGCCCCGTATCTCCTAGACTATATTCTGCTAACTTAGCAAAATCAGTCTGGTACTTGAGATTGAGTTTCTCAGATGAATGATCTTTGTAGTGAAGCAGGAGTTTGTTTGCAGTCTGTTTGTTGGAAACAATATCTGTTATGACTTGATCATCCTTCATCATAACTGCAGACAAGAGTTCTTTTTGATATAAAAGACTGTTCTCATTGACCAGGTTTCCATATTTGACGATGGTTGCCTTGTTGTAGAAAGGTAGCAATTTTTCAATATTTTTATAAGCCAAGGCGCGCTGAGCTTGATAATGCTTCACCTTAGAAAAATCACTTTCTTTACTACCACTTGTTGAAAGAGACTCCACTGTTGGAGGGGTGAGAGGATTGATTTCTGCTTTTTTATTCGTCACTTCAGAAGCATCTAAAATTGTTCCTCTTTCTACAAATGATTCCTTGCTGACGACTTCTTCCCTGACCAAGGTGACATTGTAGACTCTATTAGCTTTGTTGCTGAATGTATTAGCCACCTTCATTTCATTATAGTGGTAACCGGTAATAGCATTCCCGTTGGTTACATTGACATCACTTAGTACATTGGTCAATCTTCCTGCATGCTGTTCCTCATTCGTCTTTCGATCCCACAAATATCCAGCCACACCCGCAACTCTACCAAAGTGCTTGACATTGTTGATATCACCTTCAGCATAGCTATCCTGTATATGCGCATCTTGGTCTACTAGACCTGCTAGCCCACCAACAGTCTGATCTGAACTATTGGTGTTGGAGGAAATGGCTACTGTCGCTTTTGACTTAGTCAGTGAAGCTCTGCCTCCTGTCAAATGACCGACCAAACCACCAATATTGTATGCCGCAGTCGTTTCGTAAGTATTAACAATTCTTCCCTTAAAACTGCTCTCTGTGATGCTTGATTGGTCTGCCTTAGCCAACAAACCACCGATACCACGTTCCCCAGCCAGAACACCATCGACATGGACTTGCTTAATCTTTGTGTTATCCGTAGCTTCATTGGCCAGTGAACCGATATCATCTTTACCTGAAATAGAGACATTTTTTAGGCTCAACTTTTCTACTGTGGCCCCTCTCAAGCTTTCAAAAAGAGGCTTTTTCAAATTGT
The DNA here is from genome assembly GCF_002096895.1 of Streptococcus mitis. Lineage (GTDB taxonomy): Bacteria > Bacillota > Bacilli > Lactobacillales > Streptococcaceae > Streptococcus > Streptococcus mitis_AH. The sequence goes on from NZ_NCVI01000017.1 coordinate 67,675, forward strand.
AAATAGCATACTGCTTACCATCTTTTTCACCAATCAACTGACCAGTAAAGGTGCCCTTGATGTAAGATCTGTCATCAGGTCCCAACTCCACTTCGTTGGCATTCAAGCTAGCCGCTAAATGATAGGTTCCAGAAAGATTCTTGTTGATTGCTTTAACCAGGTTGCTAAAGGAAGTGAAGTTTGTTGTTTCTTCTGTGGCCTTTTTTGCGAGATAGAAGGTGAAATTATCGACATATTTATTTTCTAGCTCTTGCTGGAGTTTCTCAGCTTTGGCTATGATTTTATAAACGGATTGTCCATTTTTTATTTCTGCAGTTATTGAAGCGACAGGTAGATAGACATCTTTGAATGACGACGATTTTGCCTTAACAAAGTAAGTGTCTATATTACTTGGAACACTGTCTAAAGAAACATGTTGTTTGTAAGTACCATTGGTCTGACTATATAACTCCAGATCAGAAACATTTCTTAATTCAAGTGTTTTTTCTGGATCTTTTTCTTTTGGTTTTTCAGCCGGATTTTCTGGTTTTGCTTGCTCAATATTGCCAGTATATTCTGGAAGAGGGGCAATTTGTTCGGGTTCAACAATCGCTCCGGATTGGGTACCTGTATAAGATGGTTTCGATGGTACCTGTTCTGGTTCGACGATAGCTCCAGATTGAATGCCAGTATATTCTGGCAAGGAAGGCTGAGTCTCCGGTTCGACGATGGCACCAGCTTGAGTTCCCTTGTACTCTGGTTGTGGAGCCACTTGCTCTGGTTCAACAACCGCTCCGGACTGGGTACCTGTATAGGATGGCTTATCAGCCGTTTCTGGTTCGACGATGGCTCCAGATTGAATTCCTGTATATTCTGGTTTTTCATTTGTCTCAGGGGCAACTATTGCACCAGATTGCTCACCTTTATATTCTGGTAAGGAAGTATGGGTCTCTGGTTCGACGATAGCACCAGCTTGAGTTCCCTGATATTCAGGTAGCGGAGCTACTTTCTCGGGTTCGACTATTGCTCCAGACTGAGTGCCTGTATAGGATGGTTTATCAGTTTTCTCAGGGGCAACTATAGCATCAGATTGCTCACCTTTATATTCTGGCAGGGAAGGCTGAATCTCCGGTTCGACGATGGCACCAGCTTGAGTTCCCTTGTATTCTGGTTGTGGAGCTACTTTCTCTGGTTCAACAACCGCTCCGGACTGGGTACCTGTATAGGATGGTTTATCAGCCGTTTCTGGTTCTACAATGGCACCTGATTGAATCCCTTTGTACTCTGGCTGTGGGGCAACTTGCTCAGGTTCGACTATTGCTCCAGACTGAGTGCCTGTATAGGATGGTTTTTTGGCTGTCTCAGGGGCTACAACAACTCCAGATTGCTCACCTTTATATTCTGGTAATGAGGCCTGAGTCTCAGGCTCTCCTTTTCTTGCAGACTGAGGTGCTTCACTCGGAGCAACTGCCTTCTTAGTCCCCTTCTCTACTATACGTGGCAAGGATTTCTCTACCTTGGTCGAGAGGATCTCACGAGTAATTTCTTGGTTTTCAACAGTGAAAACACGAACAACCTCAACCTTCTTCCCAACATGACCTTCTTGTTTGACACGAATTGTTCCCTCAATTAAATCTGGATTCTCTTGAACCACTTCAGCAAAGTCTAGCTTGGTTTCAATCTCTTGATCTTTGTATAAGAGCTCTGGTTTATTTAAACGACCAGCCAAGACTTCGTCATGAGGATCCACACTAGCAATACCAGACGGCTTTTGATTGGGTGAATCTTTAGAAGGGATTGGCTTGTCAGCAGGGCTTGTTGGAGATGGATTTTTCCGCTCATCTCCTACATTTTGCCTACCTTCATTGGTCTGAAAATGAGGTTGAAGCATATCGTCTAGTTTCTGACCTCTAGCAGCAGTTTCTTGCAGACTAGCATCCTTGTCTTGCTTAATATAACCTAGATAGGTATAACCTGACAGGACTCTTGGCAGAGGCAGACTATCACCTTGGGATAATTGATATTCTTGATTATATTGGAGCAAGAGTTGATTTTCAATAGCCTGAACCGAAGAAACCAAACCACTCCCCATGCCTGTTATCAAAACAACCTTCAACAGAGTTTTCTTATTGCCTTTCTTTCTCGAAACAGCAAAAATAAGGAGTCCAATCGAAGCGAGGGCTCCACCCGAAAGGACGGTAACCAGATTACTGTGCTCACCGGTATTAGGCAACTGACCTAGTTGGGCTTTCTCATCCATACGGTAGACTAGATAATAGGTACTCTCACTATCTTCAGCAATATTAGGAAAATCCTTTACAATCAAGTCCTTCTCATGACTACTCAGTTCTGTATCCGTCACGTATTTGTAGTGAACAGATACATTTTCTTGAGCAAATACGGTCCCACTGCTAGCAATAGACACAAAAAATAAGCTAGAAATTGAAGCAGACACAAGACCAATCGCCAACTTTCGTAAGGAAAAACGATGCTGCTTCTCTCCAAAAAATTTTTTCATTCTATATCCTCTCTATTATTTTATCCATTTCAAAATAGAAGAAGCATTTTGCTTCCTCACTATGATAAACTTACAAGAAACAAAAATACTTCTATATATATTTTGATATATTTAATCTACAACCATTATTATACTATAAAAAGAGTTCCTTGTCTCAAATAAATGCTTTAGATTTTACGAATGAAATAGCTTATTTATCCTGTAAGATTTTCCGTCAATTGGTAACAAAAAAATAAGGCTAACCGCCTTCATACTGTAATAAGTATTTCTAACAAAGATTCAATTCATCCCACCTCAGTTCGAAAAATATGATTCTTCAATTTCAAATTTTTTCAAAATTTCAAAGTATAGGAATTGCCAATAATTGTCATAATTTCTCCTATCTAGTCCACGAATGGGGTCAATCCAACAGAACTACCTACAATAAACAATACAGACAGTGCAGGAGTCACACGCTCATCGTCCTTGAAATACACAATAGCCACAATTCTTAAAACTAAAATAGTAACTTTCATCAATCATGAAATCATTGAAAAATCGTCAACGCCCTTCAATTACCCTATTCTAACTCCAAATCAGAAGCGACCAATAATCTCATCAAACTTATCAATCGAAATTCCTTTGGTTTTCGAAACTTTGAAAACTTCAAAAAACGATTTTTATCGCTCTGAACATCAAAAAAGAAAGGACGAAATTTGTCCTTTCTCTATCTTAGCTTTTCTTTAATCCACTACTGCTGACAAAGAAACAATTTTAGAGTTTCTCCATTTACTCTAGTTGACAAAAACTCTATTTATAGTTCAACTTTAAATTTTTTGAGGCTTCCTAAAAACAATGAAGCACCAACAATAATGACGATTCCCCCTATCCATCCTAATAATGGAACCAATGCAAGTGCAGAACCAACAATTAATAAGACTGAGGGTGCAATAGAAATTCTATTATCATCTTTATAGTATATTAGTGAGAGAATACCTAGAATTAAAATTCCAATTTTTACTAAACTAAAAACAATAAAAATAATTCCTAAGATGACACCAACAACTTCTTCATTATCAAATATAGAGGCAATCATAATTATAATAATTGGCAAAATGGTTAGAATAGTTCCTGTAACTAAACCAATGATACCATCTAATTGAGCAAGTGTTTTCTTTTTCATCAATATTTCCTTTTCATTAAAAATTAATATTGTACATTAATTTTGTTTAATATTTTCTTTTATATCAAACTAAAATACACACACAGAAAACTTTTTTAATCTATAATTCGATTATTTCTCTTCAAATCCTTCTGCGACTGCTTCCGCAAAGTTTTCTTCTACGATGCTTGCACAGTGGTCACAGATGACTGCGTGGTAGCTGCGTTCTGCTGTTGTTGGGTCGATACGACGGCAACGGTCACATACTTGGCCTGCAGCGCGTTCAACTGTAAAGGCTACATCTTCGAAGCTAACGGCAGCTTCTGGAGCTGGTCCTTCTGCGATTGTCAATTCAGACACGATCAAAAGTTGAGCTACATTGCTGTTTACTGCTTCGAGTAGAGTTTTCACCACTTCGTTTGGATAAACTGTCAAGTGTGCTTCAAGTGATTTACCGATTACTTTTGCATTACGCGCTTCTTCCAAGGCTTTTTGAGCTTGTCCACGGAAGTCCATGAAGGCAGCCCATGTATCCAAGATTTCCTCTTGATTAGCAAAAGTTTCAGCTTCTGGCAATTCTGACAATTGAACGAAGTCTTCAGCTTCAAACTCTAGATATGACCAGATTTCTTCCGCAGTGTGAGGAAGGATTGGTGTCAAGAGTTTGGTGATTTTCACAAGAATGTCATAGAAGACAGTCTGCATTTGACGGCGTTCCAATGATTTGGCACCTTCGATGTAAACAACATCTTTAGCAAAATCAAGGTAGAATGCTGACAAATCAACGTTGATAAAGTTCACCAAGGCCTTGTAGATTGTCAAGAATTCAAAGTCCGCATAGGCATCACGAATGGTCTTGACAAGCTGGTTAAAGCGAATCGTCATGTACTTATCAACTGAACGTAGTTCTTCATAAGCTACTGAATCTTGAGCTGGGTTAAAGTCAGAAGTATTGGCAATCAAGAAACGAAGAGTGTTACGAATCTTACGGTAAGTTTCAGAGACTTGGCTCAAGATATCCATAGAAATACGCACGTCATTGCTTGAGTCAACACTTGTTACCCAAAGACGCAAGATTTCAGCACCAAATTGTTTTTCAACATCACTTGGAGCAATGGTATTTCCAAGAGATTTAGACATCTTCTCACCTTTACCATCAAGGGCAAATCCTTGTGACAGAATTTGTTTGTAAGGTGCTACACCATGGTTGGCAACAGATGTGATGAGTGATGAGTTGAACCAACCGCGGTATTGGTCAGAACCTTCTAGATAAAGGTCTGCTGGGTAAGTCAACTCAGGACGGTTTACTACAACTCCATTCCATGATGAACCTGAGTCAAACCAAACATCCATGATATCTGTTTCTTTCTTGAACTCGCCATTTGGTGAACCTGGATGAGTAAATCCTTCTGGCAAGAGATCCTTAGCATCACGTTCCCACCAGATGATAGAACCGTGTTCTTCAAAAAGTTGAGCCACGTGCTCAATGGTTTCAGCTGTCATAATAGCTGTACCATCTTCTGCGTAGAAGATTGGAAGTGGAACACCCCAAGCACGTTGACGAGAGATAACCCAATCGCCACGGTCACGAATCATATTGTAAAGACGGACTTTACCCCATTCTGAGTGGAACTTCACTTTTTCAATTTCGTCCAAGATTTCTTGGCGGAATTTAGAAACTGAGGCAAACCATTGTGGTACTGCACGCCAGATGATTGGTTTCTTAGTACGCCAGTCAAATGGGTATGAGTGAGAGATTTCTTCTTGGGCAAGAAGGAGGCTGCCAAGTTTTTCAATAACAGTTGGAACTACCTTTTCATAGAATTGACCTTCAAACTCAGGACCAGCATTCTTCATCATGATACCACGTTCGTCAACAGTCACTGCGACTTCAAGACCATTAGCAATACCAACATTGTAGTCGTCCTCACCGAAACCTGGGGCTGTATGGACAATACCTGTACCAGAGTCAGTCGTAACGTGGTCACCAAGAATCACCAATTCATCTACAGCTGTATCCCATGGGTGTTCTGTTACGATGTGGTTCAATTCTTGACCACGGTAAGTTGCCAATACTTGAACATCAATCCAGCCAAATTTCTCAGACAAGCTAGTCAACAATTCTGCAGCAACCACAAACTTACGAGCTTCACCAGCAGGTTGAACCAAAACGTAATCAATATCCGCTCCAACAGTCAAACCACGAGAAGCTGTGATAGTAAATGGAGTAGTTGTCCAGACAACGATGTAGGTATCTGTATCTAGAACGCCTTTGCCATCTTTTACCTTGTTGGCATAGTAAAGGGAAGTCGAAACCAAGTCATGGTATTCAATCTCTGCTTCCGCAAGAGCAGACTCAGATGACCAAGACCAGTAAACTGGCTTGGCACCACGGTAGATATAACCTTTATTAGCCATTTCCCCAAAGACACGGATTTGGGCTGCTTCATAGTCAGGAGTCAAAGTCACATATGGATTTTCCCAGTCACCAGAAACACCCAAACGTTTGAAGTCTTCACGTTGTTTATCTACTTGAGAAAGTGCATATTCACGGCAAAGTTTCAAGTACTCAACCAAGTCCATTTCTTTGCGTTTGATACCTTGTTTTGCCAAAACTTGCTCGATTGGCAGACCATGTGTATCCCAACCTGGAATATAAGGAGCATAAAATCCTGACATAGACTTAGAACGAACAATGATATCTTTTGAAATCTTGTTCATAGCGTGTCCAACGTGGATATTTCCGTTCGCGTATGGAGGGCCGTCATGCAAGGTGAAATGAGGTTTTCCTTGGTTCAATTCTTGACGACGTTGGTAAAGTTTTGCATCTTCCCATTCCTTTTGCCAAACTGGCTCTTTGGTAGGAAGTCCTGCACGCATTGGGAAAGCTGTTTTCCCAAGGTTAAGGGTATCTTTGAGTTTCATGGTATCTCCTTTATAAATAATAACAAATTAAAAACCACGACTGCCAAAAAGGACGAAAATCGTGGTACCACCTTTATTCGAAAAAAGACTCAGCTTTTTTCCTCTTATCCCGTAACGTGGGGAACGTCAAATCCTACTAACTTCAGACTTGAGTTTTTGAGAGGATAATCTTATCATTAGGGAATGCAGGACTCACACCATCTCCTGCTCGCTGGAAATATAAGGATAAGATATTGTTCTCAGATATCACTATTCATTATAAGATTAGGACAGATTCTCTATTCGTATCTTCCTCATTTGATGAAGGGCCTTCGACTTCAACTGGCTCTAAATGTTCTTCCACATAATGTTCTTGTTGGGCTTCAAATTCAGCTAATTCTCTATTACCAGCCTCAATTCGAGCTTGTAACTCAGCCATTTCTTCAGGTGTAAATTGACGAGTCATATCGATTGGTTCTTCTTCTGGTTGTGAATATACCGATTCACCAAGAACTTCACCAACAACTTCTTTAAATGCTTCATCACTTGTCTGAAGATAGGTAGCTGTTGGGCGCAGAATATCTTCCCAATCTGATGATTCAACAATTGCTAACTGACTCTCAATTGTAGATTTGAGACGTTGATGGAAAACACGGCTCTTGTTCTTCAATTCTTCTGTTTCAACAGCAACTTTCTTAGCATTATCAGTTGCTTGACGAAGAATTTCATTTGCCTTGTACTTAGCTTCTTCCAACAAACGTTGTGCATCCTGCTCTGCTTGTTGGATAATATTGTTTGAGCGTTCAGTTGCAGCTTGTTTTACTCGTTCAGCTGTATCTTGTGCAATCAATACAGACTGGCTCAATGAATCTTTCATCTCATCAAAGTAAGACAAACGCTCTTCCAAACTCTTAATATGTAAATCCTTATCATGATTAGAGCGAACCAAATCTTCATAATCACGGACTACAATATCTAAAAATTCATCTACTTCTTCTTGATCAAACCCTCTAAAGCGTGTGCTAAAGGTTTTATCTTTGATTTCTAACGATGTAATTGGCATAATTTTCCTCACTTACTTAATAACAATTGGACCGTTAATTTCTTTTTATCTTTTTTTGTTTGCCCATTATCCCTAACGAGTTTCAATCGACCAAATTTCCTTACACTAATCAAATCACCAACTTGAACTGCATAATCTGATTTTTCAACTAAATGGTAATTGACTTGAACTGCCTGCTTTTCAATTAACTGATTTGCCTGATTTCTAGAGAGCTTGAAGACCCCAGCTAGAAAAACATCTAACCTAGAACTAGCAATACAAATATCTAATTCTTGATAATCTTCTACTGTAGTAATTTTCTCAGTAAAATCCCGTTCTTCTAGACGAACCGGTAGACGAGCAATTTTCGTAATACCGTCTTGAAAAAGGAGAGTAAACTGTCGATTAATGATAATCTGTGCTCTCTCTTCATTGACTAAGATATCACCAAATAGCTTTCTATCAATTCCCAGCTGATTTAAAACAGTTCCTAATATTTTTGCATGTGTTAAGCGTTCAAACTTATTAGGATAAACTATTTCTTGCAAGGAAAGTTCAAAATCAGAAAATTCGGGTTCAAAATAATCAGGATACAGGAGTATCCGCACATATTCAGTTTCAAGAAACTGCCGACTGCTCATGTAGGAGATGCCGTTCGTTGATGCTAGAACTTTTAAAATCTTTTCTTGATGGGGATTTACAAAGGGTGTTAAAAAAGGAGAATAAGAATCTTCTACCTTTTTTATCCATTCTACTCCCTTATCAATAAAAGACGAATCATTCTTAGAAAAGTGTTGATAAATCATCTTGTTCATAGAAAGATCACTAAAAGTCGAATCAATTGTTCCCCTAGAAAATGAACTAGTAATACCGCAACCCAAACAGACAAGTCAAGACCAGCAATCTGAAGTGGTAAACGTTGTAAGGGAGCAATTATCGGTTTCACTAAACTAATAATCAATCGTCCCAGACGTGATTCATAAGCATTTGGAAACCAAGACATCAGAGCAAAAATGATTAAAATCAGTGAATAGATATCCACTGCATTTTGAATAAAACGAATGAGAAAGAGCATTATCTCACTCTCGTACGTTTCATGTCAAAGCCAAATTCACCATTTTGTGATTCATCTGGGATTTTGATATCTTCAATATTAACGACAACATCAACTGGTGTCAGTAGGTACATAGTAGATGCTACCTTTTTCATGTTACCAGCTAAAACGTGGCGCGCCCCATCCAGATAGTCCAAACAACGACGTGCTTGAACTTCTGTCATATATTGGAAATCAATCAAAATACTTTCGTTACCAGCTAATAAATCAACAATATCTGTGGCATCTTCGTATTTACGTGGATAACGAACATCAATTGTCACCTTATCAGTAGAACGTTGACTTTGCATAGCCAACTCTTGTTGACGGGCATGAAGACGAGTGATGTTTTTATCTTTAGATGGCGTGCTACCAGCTTGTTGAGGCAACTCTTGAACAGAAGGGACTGGAGTCACAATCGGCTCTTCAGCTTTAGGCTGATAAGTAGTACCAACATCTTCTCCATCTTCTGTAAAATAATCTATAAATTTATCAAATCTATCTTTTAAAGACATAGTTCTTTCCTATTTAAAAAATGCTGTACCAATTCTGACAAATGTTGAGCCAAATTCAATCGCTTCCTTGTAGTCACGACTCATACCCATACTCAAGTCCGTCATTGGCATATTGGGAATTTGTTTTTCTCTAATTTCTAGTTGCAAATCCTGCGTAGCTTTAAAAATTTCTTTCAACTCATCACTACTAGCTTCAAAAGGAGCCATGGTCATCAAGCCGACATATTCAATTTTATCTAAGGTGGCCAATTCTGGCAAGAGCTCTAATAGTTCTTCCCTTGAAAAACCATGTTTGCTCTCTTCCCTTGAGATATTTACTTGTAAGAAACACTTAACAACTCTGTCACTTCTTTTTTGAATTTCCTCTGCTAGCTTTAATGAATCCAAAGCGTGGAAATAATCAACATACTGAATGACATCTTTGACCTTGCGTCTTTGCAAGGTTCCAATCAAATGCCAGGTGATATTTCTATCTTTTAAAGCTTCATATTTCTCAAAAAATTTATCTACACGATTTTCACCAATATGATGCACACCTAGCGGAAGCAAAGCCTCCGCTGTCGGTACGTCTACATATTTTGTAACAGCAACAACCGAAACAGAATTAGCTTCTCTTCTTGCCTGCTGACTTGCATCTTTTATTTGTTGAAAAACACGTTCTGTATTTTCTTTCAAATTCATTTACTTAACGATTTTTGAAAAATGGAGGAGTGTCTAATTCATCCTCATCGTGTAAAGATGGTGCTTCGAAACGTTCAACTGGTGATACAACTGAATCAGTTGGTCGAACAATTGTCTCACGACGCAAGTCCCAATCACCAAATGCTGAAGATTGAGAAGTTTCTGTACGGCGAGGTGCTGGACTTGGAATTTCTGCAGTTTCAGCCATATCAAACTGACGATTATGATTGTGTGCATGACTAGGACTTGCTTGTTCATGACGGACAACTTGTCTTGCTGCATGGCCCACAACTTTTTCCACACGATCTTGACGAACACCAGTTGCCACAACTGTAACACGAATTTCATCTTTCATGTTTTCATCGATAGATGTTCCGAGCCAGATGTTCACTCCTTGACCAGCTGCTTGGTTGACAATTTCTGAAGCTTCTTCTGCTTCAATCAAAGTCAAATCAAGACCACCAGTAACGTTGACGATAACATCCTCAGCACCGTCAATAGTTGTTTCAAGAAGTGGTGAGTAGATTGCCTTACGAGCTGCTTCTACCACACGTTCTTCACCACTACCGATACCGATACCCATTAGGGCGTTTCCTTTATTTGCCATAACTGTTTTCACATCGGCAAAGTCAAGATTAATCAAACCAGGGTTTGTGATCAAATCAGTAATCCCTTGAACACCTTGGCGAAGTACGTTATCTGCTTCGCTAAGAGCTTCAAGAAGTGGAGTTTTCTTATCAACAATTTCAAGCAAGTTGTTGTTTGAAATAATCAATAGAGTATCTACATGTTCGCGAAGCTGATTGATTCCTTCTACAGCGTACTGACCACGTTTGCTTCCTTCGAAACCGAAAGGACGTGTCACAACACCAACTGTAAGAGCACCTAAATCTTTAGCAATGCGGGCAATAACAGGAGCAGCACCAGTACCTGAGCCACCTCCCATACCTGCAGTAATGAAGACCATGTCTGCTCCAGTAATAGCTTGAGTCAAGGCTTCTTCGCTTTCTTCGGCTGCCTTTTGACCGATTTCAGGTCGACCACCAGCACCCAAACCACGAGTCAATTTAGGACCTAACTGAATTACAGTCTCAGCTTTTGTACTACTCAAAGCTTGTACATCTGTGTTTGCTGCGATAAATTCTACGCCTGCAACACCTTCGTCAACCATGCGGTTAATGGCGTTTCCGCCACCTCCACCAACACCGATTACTTTAATCACTGCACCTTGAGCAGCCGCTGTATCAAATGAAAATGTCATAGTTTATTTTTCCTCTTTTATTCATCAAACATACTTCCAATTAAACCACGGAAGCGATCTGCGATTTTTGGTTTATTTTGAGAAGATACTTTATCTTCTTTCGGAGCAACTACGTTTGTAGAAGCTGATTGCTCAACCTCAGTATTTTGAACTGGTTGAATAGGGGTCGGTTGTGCTACCTGCGTAACGCGTTGAATCATCCCACCAAAATTAATTGGTTGGTGACGCAAAGTATCCTCACCCTTAACTGCTCTTTGTGCTAATAAATTCACCTCAGTCAATTGACCAGCAAATTCAGACAAGCTAATCACATGAGCGAAGGCAGGATTACGGATTCCAACTTGATTTGGAACGTAAAGTTTGACACCAACGCCAAAGACTTCCTGTGCAAGTTCTACAACACCTGGTAAAATAGCATTTCCACCAATCAGAACAATCCCACCTGGAAGATCCAACAAATGTCTTCTTTCCAACTCTTGTTTGATTTGTTCAAAAATGTGTTTAATGCGAGCTGAAATAATCTCTGCTAGGTATCTTTCTGTAACTTCTACAGGCTCTACTTCACCAATCACTTCAACTTGGAAGGTTTCATTGCTTGCAAGTGAAGGGTAGGCTTCCCCATAGTTCAATTTCAATCCTTCAGCTAATTTCTGTGAAGTCTTCAAGACTTTAGAGATATCTTTTGTGACATAATCTCCACCTTCTTGAAGAATATTTGTAAACTGGAGTTCTTGGTTACGGATTGTAGCAACAGTTGTTTGACCTGCTCCCATATCAATCACAGTAGCTCCAAATTCACGCTCTCCTTCGTTCAAGACTGAACGAACCAAAGCCAATGGTGAAATAATAATATTTTCAACTTGAACACCTGATCGCTCAACTGTCTTGCGTAAATTGTGAAGAATAGTACGTGGACCTGTGTAAAGCAAACCACGCATTTCAAGACGAACCCCCATCATACCACGTGGGTCACGAATACCTTGGAAACCATCTACGATAAATTCTTCTGGAATAAAAGTAATGACTTCACGATCTGGTGTCATACTCTTTGTCAAGGCTGATTTAACAACATTTTCAACATCTTGATCTGTAATTTCTTTTGTATCAGATGTAACTGGAATCATACCTTGAGTTGGTTCTACTTGCAAAAGATTTCCAGGCAAACCAACATTCACTGATTTGATTGAAATGCCAGCTTTCTCTTCTGCTTGGGAAATAGCTGACTTGATAGCAGTTGCTGCTGCTTCAATATCAACGATAATCCCATCCTTTACACCTTTACTCTTGGCATTACTTACACCAATTACGTTTAGTTCACCATTTCTATGCTCGGCAACCAATACTTTAATCGAATTAGTTCCGATATCTAAGCCTGTAAAAAAACCATCTCTAGCCATTACATCGCATCCTCTCTCTTCCAAGTTTCAAACTTCTATTCAATATAGCTAAAATAGGGCATAGCTATTCACAGAATATTATAACACAAAAAATCCAATCGTGCTTAGTTTTTCCTAAATTTACTTACCATTTTTTCACATTCTTTCCTTAGCTTTTTTTATTTTCCAAACAAGTTATAAAAAAATCAGATTTATGAAAAAAAGAAAGCTCATTTCTAAGCTTTCTTTGCAATCATTTTTTCTGCTTCTTGCTCTAAAAATAGTTCCAAGATTTTCTTTGTTAACGTAATCGCTGCTGATAAGGCCAGGGAAACGATTAAATAATTAGCTACTAAGCCATGGTCTCCAACCAATGGTGGTTTTGTCAAGAATCCGTAATCTCCACCTGTTACTAAATTGACCACAAAAATCAAGGCATTTAGTGCAAAGGTCATGAGAAAAATTCCCTTCACATCCAGCAATCGCGCGTTATACTGTCTCAATAGATAAACTAGAGAGTTCCCCAAGAGAGCTAAGTGGCCAAAGATAAAGGATAAAATCGCAATATGCGGGAATGGATAAGGATCTGGCACTGGATAAACAAAGGCTGCTAATGTCCCAAATGTTCCTAGTAATGCAAAATACTGCCGATATTTGGACTGACCAGGAAGCAAAAGCACCACAAACATAGCCATACGGCAATGGTAAAAGGGTAAGCTTTCTGACAATGGCATATGATTAACCCCGTACCATCCATAAAGAAGGATTAACTGAACTGCCTGCAAGATTTGGAAAAATCGTTGATAAGCCTTCTTTTCACGATAACGATAGGCTGTATAAAAAGTTAAGGCTAAAAGTGTAAATATACTGACATACCAAAAAAGGTCAAATTTGGGTGGCTCTGTTGCTTGGGTCGTAAAGAAAATATCCCATAAATTCATCTAGTCTTCCTCATGATTCAAAATTTTCCTGCATTTTATTATACCATGCTATTTGTCAAAAATGGATTTAGAAATACGATAATTATCTTCTTAGTCAAGATATTGCTCCCTCTGACCTTGATAAACCTGCCAAAGAATCTCTATTTGCTCCTTGGTAATGCGTTTTTCAGATAAGTTCGGCAGTTGGTCAATGGCAAAAAATTGAAGGTCAGCGATTTCTTGATTTTCTTGGAATTGTCCATCAAGAAGCTTACATTCAAAAACAAACTTTGCATACTGTTTGCTCTGTAGTTGGAAACGATTAGTATCAAAAACAGCTAGCAGTCTTTCAACTTTGGCTTTAAAACCGGTTTCTTCTTCAATTTCCTTGAGAATATTTTCGGTTGGAGAATAGCCAACCTCACCAAAGCCACCTGGCAAAGCCCAATCATTCTCTCCTTGTCCCCTAACCAGACAAATTTTTTCATCCTCAACTATCCAAGCACGGACGTCCATTAAAGGAGTCGCATAAGCGGAGGTCGGTTTCAAGAGTTCTGCCACTTCGTCTGCATCCAGGTCTGATACCTGATTCAACATTTCAGATAACAGACTTCGCAAGTCTTCGTAGCGCTCACGGTCAAAAGGATCCTTTGTAAAGGTTAGTCCAGTATCTGTAAGAGCTATCATTCTTTGAAGATACTTGGCAAAATCACTAGCATTCATTTTCTAAACTTTCTACTAACTTGGCTAAATTCATAGAGTTAGAACCTTTGAGCAGGATTTGGTCGTGGACTCCTAAGCTTTCTTTGACTTGCTTGACTAGCTCTTCAAATTGGTCTTGGTCTTCTGTTTTCTTAAAGTAGTAAACATGGCCGATTGGGAACATTTGACTGGCCAATTGGGCCAATTCGGCAATGTCTTCTCCATAGAAAATAACAGTATCCAGCACATCTGGAGAAAGGCTCAAAATCATCTGATTATGGAGTTGAATAGACTGGGCACCAAGTTCCTTCATATCCGCCAACACTGCAATTTTCTTGCCACCTTCATTGGCTGGAATGGCAGAGAAAGTCTCCAAAATCAGTTTCATAGCAGTTGGATTGGCATTGTAAACATCTGATAGGATGTCTGCTCCATTGGCTGCTTTCTTCCATTCGGTACGGTTACGCGTCAATTCAAGATCTTGGAAGGCCTGACGAATTTGCTCCTCTGAAACTCCTTCTTGTAGGGCAACATAAGACGCAATCATAGCATTGGTGGCATTGTACTTACCAGTCACTGGCAAATCGAGGGCTTGTTCCAAGAAATTAGCCTTAAAGGTCAGACTATCCTTGCGCTCAACCAAGTCTGTGATTTCCAACTCTGCTCCTTGCCCAAAACGGACCACCTTTTTATCAGTTGGCAAGTAGGCCTCTACAATCGGATCTGCTGGTGCCAAAAGCAAGGAACCTGAAGCCATACCATCTGCAATTTGCATTTTTCCTTTGGCAATTTCCGAACGGTCTTTGAAAAAGGCCAAATGAGCCTCTCCAACCAAGGTCACAATGGCTGTTTTTGGATGGGCCAATTCTGACAAGAGATGAATATCTCCCAAGTGATCCTGTCCCATCTCCAAGACCAACTTTTCTGTCCCTTCAGGCATATGGAGGACTGTGTAGGGAAGGCCAATCTCATTATTGTAATTGCCTTGTGTTTTGTAGGTTTTGTAGGTTGTTGATAGCAAGTGCGCCAACATATCCTTGGTCGTTGTCTTGCCATTTGAACCCGTAACGGCAAAGACATCAACTGCCGTTTTTTCAAGATAGTAGGCAGCTAGTTGTTGAAAGGCAGTCAACACATCATCTACTAAAATATAAGGATGATTTGCAACCTCTTTCTCAGACAAGGTTACTGCGGCACCCTTTTCAAAGGCTGTTTCGATAAAGTCATGGCCATCACGCGCCCCTTTGAGGGGCACAAATAAATCTCCTGCCGCAATTAAGCGACTATCAAACTCGGTCTTTTCTAACTTGGTATCCTCAAAAATGCTGATATCATTTTTAGATCCGACAACTTGAGCCACTTCATGGATTGTTAATTTCATTTCTACTCCTTTAAAAAGGGTTGAAGTCCGAGAACTCTAATCACTCTGCAGTGGTGGTTCTGACTTCTACCCTCTCTTTCATTTTATAGCAAATGCGCTTCGCGCTTGTCAAAACTTTCCTTAGCAAGGTCAACCAAATGCTCGATTAGTTCTGGGTAGCTGATTCCCATATTATCCCAAAGTAGTGGATACATTGACCACTGGGTAAAACCTGGCATGGTATTGAGCTCATTTAGGAAAATCTCTCCCTTATCAGTATAGAAGAAATCGCAACGAGATAGACCTAAACCACCAATGGCACGGAAGGCTGTTTCTGCATTTTGACGCATGACAGCTACCACATCATCACTGATTTTGGCTGGGATGTCCATAGTAATCTTGTTATCAATATACTTAGCATCGTAGTCATAGAAGGCTACATCCTTGACTACTTCTCCTGGTAGCGTACTCTTGACATCGTAGTTGCCCAAGAGACCAACCTCGATTTCACGAGCATTCACCCCTTGTTCAACCAATACACGGCTGTCATATTGGAAGGCAAGTTTCAAGGCTTGACGGAGTTCTTCTTGATTTTCAGACTTAGAAATACCGACACTAGACCCCATGTTTGACGGTTTAGTGAAGACTGGATAAGTCAATTTTTCTTCCACTTCAGCAATTTTAGAAGTTACATCATCACCTTCGACAATGGCCACATAAGGAACTTGGGCAATCCCGACAGATTCTAACACACGCTTGGTCGTGATTTTGTCCATGGCAAGACTTGATGACAAGATGTTGCAACCAACGTAAGGCAGTTTCAAAACTTCAAGGAATCCTTGAACAGAGCCATCTTCTCCCATCGGGCCATGAAGGACTGGGAAGACCACTGCACCATCTTCGTAGATGGCACTTGGTGCAACTTGCTTATCCCAATCAATGGTTTCATTAGTCATAAGACGATCCTCTTGACCTGGAGTCTGGTTAAATTCTTGCGTTTTAATAAAGTCACCTGACTGGCTGATGAAGAAAGTCTTGACTGTGAAACGGTCGTAGTTGACCGCACGCATCACACTCTCAGCTGAAAGAACAGAGACTTCACGCTCTGCACTACGTCCACCGTATAAAAGAATAATCGTTTGTTTCATATTATTTGTTCCAATTCTAATAGAATACTCGTTCTTTAGTATATCATATTTGCTTCTTTTTTGAAACTTGAACCTGATACTGGTCTTCAATAAATCTAAAAAGAGACCGATAAAACAAATGTCGGTCTCCGTTATTTTTGTATAAATGAATTGACTGTGTTAATTTGTCTAGACTTACAACTCTGTTCGATTTTCAATGGCTCGTAAGAGTGTGACTTCATCAGCATACTCGATATCTGCCCCCACAGCAAGACCTCGTGCCAGGCGCGTAACCTTGATCCCAGCTGGTTTGAGCAAACGTGAAAGATACATGGAAGTTGCTTCGCCATCTGCTGTGGCATTGGTTGCTACGATTACTTCTGAAACTTCACTATCCATCAGACGAGTCATGAGACTCTTGAGATTGATATCATCTGGACTGATGCCATTCATGGGAGAAATAAGACCATGTAAGACATGATAGAGTCCATGGTATTCTTGGATGTTCTCCATGGCTGCCACATCACGACTATCTTCGAGAACTAAAATCGTCGTCTGGTCACGAGTCGGATCGGTACAGATAGAGCAAGGATCGTCATCAGTCAGGCGACCGCAGATGGAACAGTAGGTCAGCTCTCTCTTAGCAGAAAGGAGATTTTTAGCAAATTCATTGACATCGTCATCAGACATTCCAATCGTATAAAAGGCCAGACGGGTAGCCGTCTTAATCCCGATACCCGGTAACTTAGAATAACTGTCAATTAGCTTAGCAATAGGTGTTGGATAAAGCATATGTTCCTTTCTAATTCATTGGATGATGTTGGTTATAGAGGTTGATAATATCGCGCGCAATGGAAGGTCCGACACCATTTGTAAGGTTGGTGTTATGAGGGAAGACAACAGCTACAGCGATTTGAGGATTATCTGATGGTGCATAGGCCACAGCATTAGTATTGTTAGCTTTTTGACCACCCTCAACATAACTTTCGGCAGTACCTGTTTTTCCACTAATGGATACCGCTGCGCCATTTGAAAAGGCACGACCGGTTGTCAAAGCACTACCACCATGTGACACTTGATAAAAGCCTTGTTGGAGGATGGAAACATCAGACTCAGAAATATTAATTTTATTCATTTCCTTGGTTTCAACAGATTGGATTAAGTTCCCTAAGCCACCTTGTTCGTTGTTTCCATAAATCCCCTCGACAATGTGAGGTGCAATCCGAACACCGTTGTTGGCAATGGTTCCAACGTACTGGGCCAATTGCATAGGGGTATAGTTATCAAACTGACCAAATGCATTGGTAATGTAATTAGCAAAATTATACTCTTTTGGTATAAAACCAGTTGACTCATCTGGAAGGTCAATGCCTGTTGAGGCTCCAAGACCATATTCCGCAAATGTCGCACGTAATTTCCCCATAGCGGATTCCAAATTGCTTGTTCCAACAAACATATTAGGTTGATAAGTTTGGCCCATGATTCCCAAAGCCGTTTGAACCATATAGGTATTAGAAGAATACTCCAAGGCTTCCACCGCTGTAATCGGAAATGAACCGTAGGCTTGAGTATACCAAGAATTAATTGGAGCTGAACCTTGGAAGACAATCGGTTGGTCTGTCAAGGTCTGATTCCCTGATAAGACTCCATTCTCCCAACCAGAGCTGATGGTCGCCGCCTTGACAACAGAACCCGGGACAAAGACATTGGTTACTGTTCCCAAGGAATCAGGTGTTAAATCTCCCGTTTTCAAGTCATGTTTGAGTCCTGACATAGACAAAACTGCACCTGTTTTTGGGTTCAAAGCAACTGCATACACACCTTCAGAATATTTGGCTCCTCCATTTCCCAGTTCGGAATTGAAATAACTCTTAAGCAGATTGTCCACGCTATCTTGGAAGGCCAAATCAATAGTCAGTTTAATATTATTCCCTTTGGTACCATCTTCGATATTTTCGACACTTTCCATATTGCCATACTTGTCTAGATGGATTTCTTTCACCGAGCGTTTTCCTTGCAAGGTTTCTTCATATTGTTTTTCTAAATAAGAAGTCCCAACACGGTCATTTAAAGAATAACCCTTTTTGATATAAGCATCTGCTTCTTCAGCTGGAAGACCAGCTTTTTCACTGGATACACTTCCTACTATAGACGAAAGAGAAGTCTCTAGAACTTTTCGATCCCACGAAGTTGAAATACTGATACCAGGTAAATTCTTAGAGGCCGAAGCAATCAAGGCAATCTGTGTATCTGACAAAGAATCTGTCGCAATGGTTCCTGTCGCAAAATTTCCAACTGCATTGAGTTGGCTAAAAAGATAAATTTCTTTCTTTTCGTCATCCGAGTAGGTCAATTGACTTGGATCGATACTTTCAACAGTATTATTGTAAAGCTCGGATTCAGATAATTGATTGCCATCAGAATCAAGTCGCTTCTCACGTGGTAAACTTTCCACTGCTTTCTTATAGACATCTTGATCTGCTAGATAATAGTCCGCCAACTGTCGATCAGTCAATGTTGGAGAAGTAACTCCCACATAAGCCAACAACTTCTTGGCTGTTTCTTTTAAATCTGCAGCCGTCATTTTGTTGTTTCGAGTAAAGGAAACAACTTGTTTCACAGTATTTTCAACCAAAGGCTTGCCGCTGGCATCATAAATTTCGCCCCGAGCCGAACTAGTGGTCACCTTTGTTTTACTAGCAGATGCTAATTTTGTCTCATAAAAATCCTTGTTCAAAACCTGCATATAAAGCAGGCGACCTATAATGGCCATAAAGAGCAAAATGACAATCGAAAACAATAAATTAAGCCGAATCGGAATCGAATGGCTGTCAAATTTTCTCATACAAATCAGTCTCATTTCTATTTTAAGTCTTACTCTTAATTGTACCATAATTTGAGAAGAAAATTATGGAAAAGAAGGGAGCTTTTTCCATTTTACAGGAAAATACGATTTTATTTATCTATCCCTATATTATATGATATAATAAATGTAAAAGTTCGATGACCCAGTCTTTTTCCAATACGACTCATTTAAAGGAGCCTTTCTATGGACAAACCAGATATAGCAACCATCATTGATTCCCACTTCGAAGAAATGACAGATTTAGAGCAAGAAATCGCTCGCTATTTTTTACAAACAGAAACCCTTGTAGATGATTTATCATCCCAGCAAGTCACTCAAAAATTACATATCTCCCAAGCTGCTTTGACCCGCTTTGCTAAAAAGTGTGGTTTTACAGGCTATAGAGAATTTATTTTCCAATACCAACACCAAGCAGAGAAACAAGACACCCATTCTCACAAACACAGTCCACTGACAAAACGAGTCCTTAGAAGTTATAGCAGTATGCGGGAACAAACACAGGACTTGATTGACGAAGTCCAACTAGAAAGAATTGCCCAGTTAATCGAAGATGCTGAGCGTGTCTACTTCTTCGGAACAGGGAGTTCTGGCCTCGTAGCTCGTGAAATGAAATTACGCTTCATGCGTCTAGGTGTGGTCTGCGAGGCTTTAACCGATCAAGACGGTTTTGCTTGGACAACCAGTATTATGGATGAGAATTGTCTCGTACTCGGTTTCTCTCTTTCTGGCACAACTCCTTCTATTTTAGATAGTCTATTAGACGCTAAGGAGATGGGAGCAAAGACTGTACTTTTTACAAGTGTTCCCAATAAAGATAGTCAAGCCTATACAGAGACTGTTCTTGTAGCCACCCACAGCCAGTCTTCTTACATCCAACGTATATCCGCTCAACTTCCTATGCTCTTCTTTATCGATTTGATTTATGCCTACTTTTTGGAAATCAATCGTGAAAGCAAGGAGAAAATTTTTAACAGCTATTGGGAAAATAAAAAACTCAATGGCTATCGTAGACAAAAACGTGTAAGAAAATCCTAGTTTGGTTAAACCAAACTAGGATTTTTATTCATCACCAAACATACCTCTTCTAGATTATGAATTAGTCATATCTTGACTTAGTCTTAAATAATTTCATGTAATCACTTTTTGAAGGGAGTAAATAAGCAAGTCTGACGGTATCCTCAACAATTGTATATAATACGATGTAATCCTTACTCAAGGTCAATCCTCGCGTTTGGCAGTGAGGATCTAATCTCTTACCAAATTTTTCATCGGCATCAAATCCAGCTTGGGGGAAAATTTCTAGCCGATTAATATCTTTTCTAATATTGGCTACTTTTCGTCTCGCAGCCTCTACAGAACCGATTTCCTCCGCTATATACTGATATATTTTATCCAGACTATCAATCACTCTAGGAGAATACAAAATCCTATATTTTTTATAATCCATAGCGTGTCACAACATCCTCATCTGTCAAGTAATTCCCAGCCTCAATCTTGGCATAACTTTCTTGAACTTCTGCTTGTAATTGTCTAAACAAATACTCCTTCTCTAATTCCTCTTCACTCAGTAAATCTACTTCATTTGTTACGGCAACATTCTTTAAAAATAATCTGAGTGCCGATGAAAGAGAGAGATTTTGTTCTTTTAACACTTCCATGGCATCATTTACTAATTCTCTATTAGCTTGGAAGGTCACAACTTTACTCGAATTTGCTATATCCATTTTATATAATTCCTTTATATATTTTATTTATTATCTCACAATTATAAAGAAAGTCAAGAGGCTTTGATTAGAAAATCCTAGTTTGGTTGAACCAAACTAGGATTGTTTTGTTTTAAAGTGATAATAAGCTCCCAACATCCCTGCTGTATTTTGGTGATGAGCAAATTCTAATCGTGTTTTTTCAGCTAGGCTTGGTACCAAGGCATCTTTTAAAGCTGTGCGAATTTTTGGTTTGAGGATAGCCTCTTGTCCCATGATACCGCCACCGAGAATGACTACTTCTGGATTGGCCACATAGCAAATATTTGCCAGACCTTTTCCTAGATAGTCTACCATACGGTCAATACCAGCCATGCAAATTTTGTTTCCTTCGGTAGCTTCCTTAAAGATACGACGACCATTCCACTGGTCAACTGGATCTCCATGACCTGCTGCTACATACTCCACCAAAGCTGTCGTAGAGGCCAAGTCTTGGAAATCTCCATCCTGCATATGCATATAACCGACTTCGCAGGCTGAATTGCTAAATCCATGGAAGACTTTCCCATCCATAATCAAGCAACCACCGATACCGGTTCCAATGGTCAAGCAAAGTGTCACACTCGCTCCCTTGCCTGAACCAGATACCGCTTCAGCAAGACCTGCACAGTTGACATCATTTTCAATTTCACAAGGAATATTAAAGCTAGTCTCGATTTCCTTTTTGAACTGGGTGCCTGCGTAGTTAGGGATTTGAGGCCCAGCATAGAAAATCTCACCCTTATCTGGATCCACCATCCCAGCAGAAGAAATAGCAACACCTGCTACTGGACCTTTTTCTAAATAGCTAGCTACAATATCTTTTGTCTTTTGTAAGATATGAGGTCCACCTTTATGCGCCTCTGTTGGCATTTCATGGGATTCAACAAGTTGGCCTTCTTGGTCGATCAAACCATATTTGATGTTGGTTCCACCGATATCAATTGAAACGTAGTGTGTCATAAATACCTCCTTATGGATTAGAGGAAGCGCTCCTTGGTTTCACGAATCAAGGCTGCAGCTGCTTCTACAACTGGACGATCTTCTTCAGTCACTGGTGTCAATGGTGAACGAACAGAACCAATATTCAATCCTTCATTGATCTTCAAGACTTCTTTGATGACACCGTACATATTTCCATGTGCAGAAGTGAGTTTACCAATGATAGCGTTGATAGCGTACTGCAATTCACGCGCTGTTTCCAAGTCTTTGTCAGCAATTAATTGGTTGAGTTTCAAGAAGAGTTCTGGCATCGCACCATATGTACCACCGATACCAGCTTTAGCTCCCATGAGACGACCACCTAAGAACTGTTCATCTGGACCGTTGAAGACGATATGGTCTTCGCCACCAAGGCTCACAAAGGTTTGGATATCTTGAACTGGCATAGAAGAGTTCTTAACACCGATAACACGTGGATTCTTCAACATTTCAGTGTAGAGACTTGGCGTCAAAGCAACACCAGCTAATTGAGGAATGTTATAAATCACGTAGTCTGTATTTGGTGCTGCAGCACTAATGTCATTCCAGTATTTAGCAACTGAGTATTCTGGCAAGCGGAAATAAATCGGCGGAATCGTTGCAATAGCATCTACTCCTAAGCTTTCTGCGTGGCGAGCAAGTTCCATACTATCTTTAGTATTATTGCAAGCTACGTGAGCAATAATAGTCAACTTACCCTTGGCAACTGCCATGACTTCTTCTAAGATTAATTTACGGTCTTCAACGCTTTGGTAGATACATTCACCAGAAGAACCATTAACATAAAGACCTTGAACACCTTTATCAATGAAGTATTCCACCAAGGCACGCGTACGCTCTGGACTTACTTCTCCTTGATCATCATAACATGCGTAGAAAGCTGGAATGACACCTTCGTATTTTTTTAAATCTGACATAGATTTTCTCCTAACTTATTTCCGAAACGAGGGGAGAAAATAAATTTTTCATCCCCTTTACATTATGTTTATTTTACAATTTCTGACAATTTTACTTTGCGATCTTCAAACATAGACTGGGTACAAGCATCTGCAGTAGCAATTGCTTCTAGAGCAGCTTCACCTGTCAATAGTTTTGCAAATTCTTCTGATACTGGAGCTCCTTGCATAATCTCATGCAGATAGCGCATTTCTTTATCAATGACAGATGATAGCCATAATGGAGTACGTTTACCTGGTTTACCATAAGCAATTGCTCCGTCCATCTCTGTACTATGATAGATACGAGTACGATCATCATCTTCTTCTTGAGATTCGTGAATCAAGAAATAGCTTTCTTGTCCATCTAGCTTAAGAGTTCCTTTACAGTTGAATAAATCTAAGCGGATAGCGCCTTTTGTTCCTTGAATTAAGACATAATGTTCACCCCAACGATAAGCTGACCCCCATTCTAACAAGGCAAAACGCTTATTAGAAAATTCCATATTGACAAAAATCATATCATCTTCATCACCGAAATTTTCACCTTCATGGGCTACATTTCCACCTGTCATGGTTACAGTTTCAGGCATGCCACCCATAAGGAATTGAACACAATCCAACTCATGGATGTGGTGATACAAGTGACCACCTGATTTTTCACGAATTTTTTTCCATGATACTGACGGTTGTTGTTCTTCCCAACCATTACGAGCTGTGTGACAATATAGAACGTCTCCGATGACTCCTTGATTAATGAGTTCTTTTGCATGATGGACACCATTAAAGAAGTTCATAATATGTCCTGCCATAAAGGTTACATTATTTTCTTTACATGCATCTACCATCTCGCGACAATCTTGATAAGAAAGCGCAATTGGTTTTTCACAGAAAACATTTTTGCCATGTTGTGCAGCCTTAATAACCGGTTCCTTATGAAGATTATTTGGAGTTGCGACGATAACACAATCTACTTCATCGCTAGAAACCAACTCATCTAGGGAACTTGCTACTTTTGCTCCCAATTCTTCTGCAATAGCCTCTGCATTATCTGGATCATAGAGAAGAGTAATCTCTGCTCCATCATTCTTTTGCATATAACGAGCCAACTCAGCTCCAAAATATCCTGTTCCAACAACACCGTATTTAACCATATTTTTTCTCCTTTATTTTGTTAAATCATTAATTTCCAAATCTATATACTGAACTACATTGCTTAAATGCAATTCATTTCTTGACCATGAATCATATTTTTCAAACAATACACCTATGTGATGATTTGGCAATTCTGTAATCGCAGAATAAGCATAACCATACGAAGGCAAATCAATGTCATAGTGGTATTTCCAATCGATACTATCATCTTCTTTATTGACTAAACCGACAACTAATTGACCTCCCTTACGGCCATTTCTAGAATTTGGTGTACTCAAAATGACTGCTTCTTTTCCATCAACTAATTGAGAGTATCTAATTGCAGATACTTGTGTACCATATGAAGTTTGTTGAATTCCATCGATATACGAAACTTCTGACCATGTTTCTCCAGAATCTCTACTAGTCATATAGGCAATCTTACCTGTAGTAGTTCTAAAGAATGTTCTAATCACACCATCTCTCATTTCAACCATTTGCGCTTCTGCTGTCGCATTCTTAAACGGAATTGAAGCTGAGGATTTCTTCCATGTTTGACCACTATCATCAGAAATGAGATAAGTTAGTTCGCCACTAGTATATGTTGCAAAAATTAATCTATTACTTGATTTTAATGCTAAACCTTGTCCGGGACATAAGTAAGTTCCATTATGTTTTTCTCCTAAGAACGGAGGCAATAACTTAAATTGTTCCCAACTCTCTCCTCTATTCTGACTAGTTGTCATTGCTATATAATTAGTAGGAGTCACTTTAAATAACGAATCTTTGTAGAAAACATTCATAGGAACCTGTTTTCCATTATGCCTTTCTCTTAAAGAGCCACTATCAAAATCAACCGAATATTGTTCAACTGTTAAAGACTTTCCTCCCTCTAAAACTTCATACTTATCATTTATAGTATAATTTGTAGGTTTATTAGTTGTTTCATCATAAACGACACCATTTTCTCTGACTGTATAACGGAAATCATTATCTCCATCCTTCTTTAGTTTTAAATAATAATGACCGTTTATTTCTTTAAAACCTGAATCAGCTTTATTTGCATTATTATTTCCGATACCAGCAGGCATAACATCAGCTAATAATATCGTTTTCCCAGATTTTTTATCTTCAACAATGGATGAATCTATAAATGAAGCACTTCCACTAATTTGACTATTCTTTAATTTATTATCTCGTGGCCAGTAAACTAACTGCTCCTCATAGTCATTAAACTTCATAGCAAAAGTTGGTTCACTCCACGTTTTCCCATTATCATCACTATAAGAAGTCGCGATATTAATCTTACTTTTAGAATCATGAGTCCCACCATAACGTGCATCAATACTTGATAGAACTCTTCCACTACTTAATGTATATAATGTCGGTATTCTAAAATAGTTTGCTTGAGTAGAATCTCCTGATTGGAAAATTAACTGAAATGGATTTGACAAGGGAATAGTTGAAACTTCCTGATCACTAATTGCTTTATTAAATAGACTGATTTCATCAATACTTCCTCTTGCAAGATAATGATCCTTGCCTTCACGATTAACAGCTCCTAGTGTTGCCTTATCTATACCATTTATATTTGAAATCGGCAAAAATGTATCAACTGTTTCAGAGAACACTTCTATACCATTAACATACATTGTGTATGTCTTATCTTTAGAATCAGATACAAATACGAGTGTATTTTCAACTGCCTGTCCTTTATGCTTTCCCCATAATGAAGCTGGTCTAGAAAATAAATAATTTATTCCCTTTTGGGCGTCTCTTATTTCTACACCTATCTCACCAGAATCTCTCATGAAAATTGAAAAGTAATTATTTTTAAAGCCTGCTTTACTATTAGATAGACCAAACAAAGCTTGAAGCGAGTTTGGTTTATCTGCTTTAAATTTCATTACTACTGTCTGACTCTCTCCAGATAATTTATCTAATAACAAAGGGCTGATATCTATACTCTTATTGTTCAGTTGATATGAACCTCCTTGAAAAATAGGAGATATAGACAGTTGACCATAGTTTAATTCATTCGCATGAATCAAAGTGGGTACTCCCATTAAAAGACTAATTCCTACAACAGAAATTCCTAGTTTTGAATAAAGACCTCTCTTATTCATTTTTTCCTTCTTTCGTTTACTTCACAGATCCTTCTGATAATCCACTTGCAATCTTATTTTGGATAATAGAGAAGAAAATAATTGATGGAAGAACCACAATAACAGATGCTGCCATCATATCTCCCCAGTCTAAAATTTCTGAACCGTTAAGAGATCGAAGAGCTACTGCTACTGTCATCTTTCCTGTATTGTTAATCAAAATTAAAGCATACAAGAATTCATTCCAAGCATTGATAAATGTATAAATAGCTGTTGCTACAATACCTGGTGCTACAATCGGTAGCACAACTTTATAAAATGTAACAAATTTATTTGCACCATCAATTCTAGCTGCTTCTTCAATTCCAATTGGAACTGTTTGGAAAAATCCAACTAAGAGCCAAACTGCATATGGAACACTAAAAGATAGATAAACCATCATCAAGCCAAATAAACTATTTGTTAATCCAACTTTAGCAATGGCAATTGAATAGGGAATTGCTAACAAAATTGGTGGGAAAATGTAGGTAATGACAAGTAATCTCGACATGATTGCTCCCAATTTAGGGAAGAATCTAACAATACCATAGGCTGCCATAGCAGAAATAATAATCGCAATAACGGTTGTAGCTAAGGCAATGATTAAACTGTTTCGAATGTTATCAATAAAGTGCAAATCGTTGATAACATGAGTGAAATAATCTAATGTAAATTGTTCAGGCCAAAATCGTGTTGGATACTGAGTTAATTCCCCTTTACCCTTGACAGAAGATATGATAATCCATACCAATGGGAAAATTGCAACAATGGTCGCACCAATCAAGAGTACATGTGAGAGAATATCTAAATAAATACTGGATTTCTTCTTCATTATTTTCTACCCTCCTTTTCCCACTTACTGATGATAGCAAAGTAGATAAAGCAAATCGCCATCAAGAAGATAAAGAGCAATACTGTAACTGCTGAAGCACGACCCAACAATTTAGTTCCCCAACCTAGGTTGTAAGCAAAAATTGGAAGCGTCGTTGTAGCATTAGCCGGTCCACCACCAGTAATAAGGTAGATGATATCAAAGTTATTAAAGATCCATACAGTTCTCAAAACAACTAGAAGTCCTACAACCACTTTAATATGTGGAAAGACGATAAACTTGAACACCTGCCAACTTGAAGCACCATCTATCTTAGCAGCCTCAAATTGTTCTTCTGGTACTGTTTGCAAAGCTGAAAGTACATTAACCATAATCATCGGCGCTCCAAACCAAATGTTGATAAACACCAAACATAGGAATGCCCATGTACTATCTGTCAAAAATGCAGGTGTATGATCCATTAAACCTAATTTTACGATTAGATTAGGTAAGTAGCCATAAACCCCGTTTAGAATCCACTGCCAAGAAAAGGCAATAACGATGGTAGGAAATGCCCAAGGAACAATCAATAAGGTCCTATATAATTTCTTGAAGTGGCGTACTCTGTGAAGAGCTAAAGCCAATACAAACCCTACTAGAACTTGACCAACTAATGAGAAAACGGTCCACTTAATTGAATTAAAGAACGCATTAAAGAAGTTGGGATCTGATAGCACAGCTTTATAGTTAGCTAAACCAACAAATTTATAATTAGGCATAATCAAATGCTTATTGGTAAAGCTATAAAAAATACTCGAGAAAAACGGATAAACAAAGAGTAATCCTACGATAATCATAGCTGGCAAAACAAATATCCAGCGAGTTAAATTACGTTCTTTAACCATTCTCCTTCTCCCTTCTTTTACAAGATTGGGCTAGGGCTTTTCAGCTCACTAGCCCACCTATTTTCTAGTCTTTTACATCTACTGAGCAGCCTCAAATAAATCGTTTAATTGTTTTTCTGCTTCTTTTGCTGCTTTCATAGGATCTGTTCCATTTGAAATGATATCTTGGAACATTTGTTCAATAATGTGTTGGTTAGTCAACATACCAGCTTGTACACTTGGTCCATTTTCATAACCAATAGCAGTACCTTTTTTAACAGCTTCAGTAATCACTTCTTCAGCATGTTTAAATTTCTTACGAGTTTCATTTTCTTTATAGGCTGCAGAATCGCTAATCCCCTTAATAGTTGGCAACATACCTACTGGAGTTGAATCAAGGAATTTAACGTAGTCTTCTTCATTATAAAGTGATTCTAAGAATGCTTTAGCAACTTCTGGGTGTTTTGAATTTTTCCAAACAACCATTGGAATGTTTGAGGTTTCAATTCCTTGTTCCTTATCAGATTCTTTGATTTTTGGAATAGGATAAGCATCAATCGAATCAATCAATTGAGGACTGTTGGCATTAATTCCTCCAATATGGAAGCCAGAGTTAAAGTCAAATGCTGTTTTTCCTTGATAGAACAAGGTAGCTTGTTGAAGGACATTAAAGTTCAAAGAATCTTGAGGTGAGATTTCTTTATACATTTTAACCCAGTATTTAATACCATCTTGAGCAAGTTGACTTGTCAAATCTGCTTTAAGATCTTTTGTCAAGAGACTTCCACCACCACTACGTACGTAGAAGTTCAAGAAACGTGTTGCCATTAAGTCATTTGTTCCAAACGGAACAGACAAGCCATAAACTCCAGCTTCTTTCAATTTTTTAGAAGCTTCATAGAGTTGATCCCAAGTTTTAGGAACCTCAATATTATGCTCTTTTAACAAATCTGTTCTAACCCACATGACTTGTGCATGTGAATAAAGAGGAACAGAGTAGTAATCATCTCCGATTTTTGCTTCATTTAAGGCAGTTTCGTTAAATTTATCCTGTCCAATACGCTTGATAGAATCGTTTAGCGGAACCAAAGCATCTGAGTTGACCATTTCCATTACTTGGTTAGGAAGAGCCGTACTGATATCTGGCACATTTCCATTTGCTAAACCTGTAGTCCATTTAGTATAGAAGTCATTCCAAGAAAATGTTTCAATCTTGATTTTGGTTTTTGGATGCTTTTGCATAAAAGCATCTGCTGATTTTTGAATACTTTCCAAACGTGGTCCTTGAGTAAAGGAGTGCCACATTGTAATCTCACCAGATAATTCTGTCGGTGGTTCAGTGTCAGCTGTAGTTTCTTTCTTTCCTGAACAAGCTACCAAGGCAACGGCTGCTAGCGCAACTCCAGCTAGACATAAAAACTTTCTCATTTTTTTCATTGTTCTTCCCTTTCTACATTAAGAAATCGCAACTTTAAAGACAACTTTTTTAACAGGTTCATCATTTATACGAACCTTGGGTTGATGTAAATCTTCTGGAAAAGTGATAAGGCATTCACCAGCTCTCAAATGAACTAACTGTTCCACTTCTCCTGTGTATAATTCAATATCTTTTTCTTCATCATATTTTTGGGTAACGCTTACATTTTCTGGCGACGTAACAGCCATGGCTTCTTCGTTTTCCAAAACTAAATGAATATCCAAATATTTTTGGTGAGTTTCAAAGAAGGCTCCTGCTTGACCGTCTGCTAGATAAGTAAAGCAATTACCAAATAATCGATCACCATCGATATCAATCGGACCTTCTGTTAAATTTTCTAGTCCTGTTTTTTCTAGAAAATCTATTAATGTTGCAAAATGTGGATTTACTTTCACATAAGTTCCTAAACGACTGATTTTAGTAATAATCATACTCAATCCCCCTTTCTTTATTTTTTATTTAAGACCAGCAACGAAGCGTTCTGTAATCTCTTTTGGTCTAGTAATAGCGCCACCAACAACGATACCTCGCACTCCATATCCCAGGATTTGTTTGGCTTGTTCAGGTGTATGGATTTTCCCTTCTGCAATAACATCTACACCAGCATCACAGAGTTTTTTGATTAATTCAAAATCAGGACCATCCACTTTTGGACTATAAGATGTGTATCCTGATAAGGTTGTTCCGACAAAGTCAATTCCTGCTTCAACGGCTGCCAATCCTTCCTCGAAAGTACTTGTATCAGCCATCAAGAGCTGATGAGGATATTTCTCCTTAACCTGACGAATGAACTCTTTAATCTCCAAACCATCATAGCGTTCGCGTTTAGTACAGTCTAGAGCAATCACCTCTATGTCCAGTTCTGCCAATTCATCAACTTCTTTCATAGTAGCGGTGATAAAGGGTTCTTGTGGTGGATAATCTCGTTTAATGATCCCAATGATTGGAAGTTTTGTGACCTCCTTGATTTCCTTGATATCGCGAACACTGTTTGCTCGGATACCGACTGCTCCACCTTGCTCAGCCGCTTTGACCAGCAAGGGAATGACTCCTCCCGCTTCTGTATAGAGCGGTTCGTGAGGAAGGGCCTGACAAGAAACGATGATTCCATCTTTGATTTGTTCAATCAAGGCTTCTTTAGTAATCTGTGGCATCCTCTTTCCTCCTTTTCTTTGTTCTTATGAGTTGATTATATATCATTTATGAAGCGCTTTCAATACTTTGTAGTAGGATAGATTACAGTTTCAAAAGTATTTTATAGAACAGCTGTTTCTGAAAGTAGTTTCAGAGAATCATCTATTTTAAATCATTTTTATTAAACTACAAAAAAGAGAGCTACTGGGCTCTCTCATTTATCATTTTACATACTTAAAAGGAATCTCACTACCACACAGCCAGTTATAGACTTGGTCATTGACAAAGACATTCATGGCTTCGTGGGCATACTCAGGCATGATGCGATAGGCCTTGTCGCAAGTCAGGCGGTTGTAAATCGCAAACTGGGTAATAGGGTAGCAAACATCATCGTCCAAGCCCGTAATCATCTTAACCTTACCCTTGATACGATGGGCAAGATTTTTCACATCGATATAGGCAAGGGTCGCCATAATTTCCTCCTCGGTTTCATGGAAGGGGTCGTGAAACTTGAAATAACGGAAAAGTTCGTCGTAGGCCTCGCTGGTATTGCCAATCTCAAGTACTCGTCTGAAATCAGACAAGAAGGGATAGATGGCAACTGTTTTCTGAATCCGTAGATTGAGGGCTGGCGCAACCAAGGCTAGAGCACCACCTTGAGAGGCACCATAGCTAGAAAGTCTTTCCTCATCTACCTGAGGCAGACTAGCAACAATTTCAACCAACTGGTAAATATCCAGATAAACATCCTTATAAAAGAGGTGATCCCGACCTTCCACAGCCCCACGGACAATATGTCCCTTAACCGTATTTCCTAAAGGAGAACGCAAACCGTCTTGCGAATAACCTGACTGTCCCCGCACATCCATGGAAACAACACCATAACCAGTAACGGTGAAGGACAGCATGTCAGCCCAGTCCCAGCCACGTCCCATATAACCATGGAAATGGAAGATTATCGGAACCTTCTCGTCACTCTTTGGAAGAACGACGCGCGCATAGACCTTGCCTTCATTGGTTCCTTCAAATGTTAACTCATAACACTTGACTTGAGGAATGTGGAAATTTCTTTCCTCCAACTGGTAGGCGGGAAGAGTTGAAACTTTTTTCACTTCCTCATCCCAAAAAATATCAAAGTCCTCTGGAACCTCATCTCGTCCTTTATAAGTCTTAATTTCTTCTAATAAAGCTGGATTTTTCATAGCATGCTCCTTTTTTGTAACCGCTACCACCACTGTAGCATATCTAAGAAAGCAATGCAAGAAAGAAGAATAAATAGAAAGAGATTTTAGATTCTTTATTTGTGTGATGATGGGCTGAAAGTAGTTTTAGAAATTAATGTGAATGCCCCAGTTGATTTGTCTACAGCTTATCTCGATATACTATAGTTTCAATGGAGATTGAATAGAGAATCACACACCAGAAAGCGAGGTAACATCATAAAAGCAATAGGTGCGCAAATATTACAGACAAACCGTTTAATCTTGAGAAGATTTGTGGAGAGTGATGCGGAAGCCATGTTTCAAAATTGGGCTTCGTCTGCTGAGAATCTGACCTATGTTACTTGGAATCCCCATCCTGATGTTGAGGTCACTCGAAACTCAATTCGTAATTGGGTTGCTTCCTATGCCAATCCCAACTATTACAAATGAGTCATTTACCTCAAAGAAAACCCAGAGCAAGTGATAAGAGATATCAGCATCGTTGAGATGAATGAGGATGATTCCAGTTGTGAAATTGGCTATGTTTTAGGAAAAAACTATTGGAGTCGTGGTCTTATGACAGAGGCCTTAAAAGCTATCTTAGACTTCTGTTTTACTCAAGCAGGTTTTCAAAAAGTCAAAGCACGATATGCCAGTCTCAACCCAGCTTCAGGTCATGTTATGGATAAGACTGGAATGTCCTATCTAAAGACTGTTGCAAATGTGGTAGAGAGAAAAGGCTATATTGCGAACCTTATTTATTATCAGATAAGCGGAGAAGACAGATAATCTTAAAATTTATTGCTTAGCCGCTGTTCTTATTTTTTATTTTCTATTTCATTTATCCTTTCTTTTCCGAATAAATAGATAGTAGCAGTGAATCTAGTGATTTTAGATTTAAAACTGTGGTATAATAAAAGGAGGAAAAGGATGATTCTAAGACATCCGGGCATTAGCCCAACCAATGACTTAGTAGCTAAGAAGATTTTTAGCAACCCAGAGATTACTTGTCAATTTATTCGTGATATGCTGGACTTGCCAGCAAAAAATGTGACGATTTTGGAGGGAAGCAATATTCACGTATTACCCTCCATGCCTTATTCAGCGCAGGATTTCTATACCAGTATAGATGTTTTGGCGGAGTTGGACAATGGGACGCAAGTAATTATTGAGATTCAGGTGCATCATCAGAATTTTTTCATCAATCGCCTGTGGGCTTATCTATGCAGTCAGGTTAATCAAAACCTCGAAAAAATTCGCCAACGTGAAGGTGACACTCACCAGAGTTACAAACATATTGCCCCAGTATACGCTATCGCAATCGTGGATAGTAATTACTTCTCGGATGATTTGGCTTTTCACAGTTTTAGTATGCGCGAAGACATGACAGGTGAGGTCTTAACCATCACAAACAATGGACAAGAAAACCATCTAGTTAAGATGGCGTTCTTGGAATTAAAAAAATACAAAGAAACCAGCAAAGACGAGGTTCGCAAGCCGTGGTTGGAGTTTTTCGGTAATAAACCCTTTACCCAGGAACCCGAGCGAGCCATCAGCCAGGCAGACCAACTGCTAGACTACAAGAGCTGGTCCGAGGAGGACAGGAAAATGTTTAGTCAACTACGTATGCGTGAAGAACAGGCATTATTGGCTCATGATTATGCCTTGGAAACTGCTAGGGCAGAAGGGATTGAACAGGGGTTGGAACGTGGTATTGAACAGGGACTGGAGCGTGGAAAAGTTGAAGGAAGTTTGTCTATGCTACTAAATCTAGTCCGTCAAGGTCTTTTGCCTTCTGAAGTTGCCAGTCAACAGTTGGGTATGACTGTCGCTGAGTTTGAAGAACTATTAAAAGAGCATCATAAATAAGAACTAAAAAATATAGAGAAACCAGCAAAGATAAGGTTCGCAAGCCGTGGTTGGAGTTTTTGTAAATCATTAAATCAATGACAGATTTTTCCGTGATAGATGGAAGAATCTGTTTTTTTTAGTTATGCTAGATGTGGGCTCTGAAATAGTAAGATATAGTATATTGAAATAAGATATGAACAAAGAAATTAGGAAAGTCAAATTATAGTTAAATGAAATAAAAACTGAACAAATTGATTGCGGAATTCAAACTAATTTCTAACAATATTTTAGAAAACTCGGTGGACTATTCCAGATTCAATCTACTATAATTTCTAGAAATTTTTTAGAATCCACAGTGTGCTATTTTAGATTCAATAAATTGTGCTTTTAGAAACAAAAAAGAGCATTTTCGCTCTTTCTTCTATTTCTATTAGTTTTTTGCTTCTTTCTTTTGGAAAGTGGTTTGGTAATTTACTTTAATCGTTACTGTCATGTGAGAGTCCTCGTTTCTTTTTGATGACTCTAGTATAAGGGCCAAACCTGAAAGCTAGCTTAAGATTTCCTTACAGAAAGCTTATACTCAATGAAAATCAAAGAGCAAACTAGGAAACTAGCCGCAGGTTGCTCAAAGCACTGCTT
Source organism: Streptococcus mitis (assembly GCF_002096895.1). GTDB lineage: Bacteria > Bacillota > Bacilli > Lactobacillales > Streptococcaceae > Streptococcus > Streptococcus mitis_AH. Next base: position 102,094 of record NZ_NCVI01000017.1, read on the forward strand.
TGAGGTTGTAGATAAGACTGACGAAATCAGTAACATATATACGGCAAGGCGACGTTGACGTGGTTTGAAGAGACTTTCGAAGAGTATTAATCTAAATGTTCTTTCTTTTCCAAATGAAGGGCAATCATGCGCCATTCTGGATCTTCTTGCCAGCCCTCTATAGAACTAATGTAGCTTGCAACCTTTCTGGCTTCTTCTAAAATTGGAAAATCTTCGATAATATCAGCCACTTGGAACTCTGGAAGACCTGACTGTCTGGTTCCAAAAATCTCACCCGAACCACGCATTTTCAAATCTTCCTCAGCAAGGACAAATCCATTGGTGGTTTCTGTCATGATGCGCATGCGATCTTTCCCAGAATCAGTCTTAGGATTGGCAACTAGAACGGCATAGGACTGCTTATCTCCCCGACCAACACGACCTCTGAGCTGGTGCAGCTGGCTAAGACCGAAACGATCGGCATCCATGATGATCATGACAGTCGCATTGGGAACATTAACGCCGACCTCAATAACCGTCGTCGAAACTAGAATATCCGTTTTTCTCTCTTTGAAATCCTGCATAATCTGGTCTTTTTCGTCACTCTTCATCTTACCATGTAGAAGAGCCACCTCTGCCTTACCAGCAAAATGAGCCGTCAATTCCTCTGATAAGGCAATGGCATTTTTCAAATCCAGAGCTTCTGATTCTTCAATCAAGGGAGAGATGACATAGGCTTGGGAACCTTTTTGAATTTCCCCCTCTAACCAAGTCAAGACCTGAGGTAGTTGCTCATGCTTGATCCAGCGTGTCACAATAGGCTTCCGCCCTGCTGGCATCTGGTCGATAATGGAAACATCCATATCGCCAAAGGCTGTGATAGCCAGCGTCCGTGGAATAGGAGTCGCTGTCATCATGAGAACATCTGGATTGTCGCCTTTTTCTCTCAGAACGCGCCTTTGCCCTACACCAAAGCGGTGCTGCTCATCGATGATAATCAAGCCCAGACGAGCATAATCCACCCCATCCTGAATCAGAGCGTGGGTTCCGATAATCAAATCAGCCTCACCCTTGGCAATAGTCTCCAAGACTTCTCTCTTTTCTGCAGCTTTCAAGGAACCTGTCAAGAGAGCGAGTTTTAGGTCTGGGAAGAGACTCTTCAAACTCTCAAAGTGTTGCTCTGCAAGGATTTCTGTCGGTACCATGAGGGCTGCTTGGTAGCCAGCTGTCACTGCCGCAAACATAGCCAAGCCAGCGACTACCGTTTTTCCGCTCCCCACATCCCCTTGCAAAAGACGATTCATGTGGTGGTCCGACTTCATGTCGGTCAAAATTTCCTGCAAACTCTTTTCTTGAGCTGGGGTCAGGGCAAAAGGAAGGCTTTCCTTGACTGCTGTCACTTTTTCCTGAGACCAGTTCAAAACCAGACCGCTGCCCTGAACTCTATTTTCAGACTTGAGCGTCTGTAACTGCATTTGAAAGTAAAAGAGTTCCTCAAACTTGATACGGCGAAGGGCCTGCTTGTATTCTGCCAAATCCTTAGGAAAATGCATGGCACGAACGGCCTGACAACGGGACATGAGTTTGTATTTATCGAGCAAAGACTGGGGAAGATTTTCCTCTATCAAGAGGTCCAGTCCCTGATCAAAGGCCGTCTTGATAACTTTGACCAGACTGGCCTGACTGATTCCCTGAACCAGACGATAGACAGGTTGGAGGTCATCTTCCACCTGAGCCAGGACCTTCATCCCTGTCAGACTAGCCTTGGCACGGTCCCATTTTCCAAAGACAGCAAGGGTTGCTCCCAACTCTATCTTGTCTGCTAGATAGGGCTGGTTAAAGAAATTCACCGCAAAAACAACTTCTCCCTGCTTGAGGCTAAAGCGCAGGCGATTGCGCTTGAAACCATAATACTGGACACTGGCAGGAGTCACGACTTGACCAGATAGGACTGCCTTTTCACCGTCTTCTAGCTCCAGCACCTGCTTGGTTTTAAAGTCTTCATAACGGAAAGGAAAGTAGAGCAAGAGGTCTTGCAAGTTTTCAATTCCTAGTTTGGCGTATTTCTCTGCTGACTTTGGTCCCACACCAGGTAAGACATGCAAGGGTTGATGTAGATTCATGCTCCACTCCTTTCTTTTCTAATAATATTCTCTCGGAATGCGATCGCTGAGGAGACAAACGACCTCGTAGTTAATAGTCCCACGGTAGGTCGCTACCTGAGTAGCTGTGATTTCCTTGCCTCCGTTGGAGCCAATTAAGGTTGCTTTTGTTCCCAACGGATAAAGCTTAGGCAGACGAATAGTGATTTGGTCCATAGAAACTCGTCCAACAATTGGGCAAGCTTGGCCATCTACCAAGACAGTGAAATTCTGCATATCTCGTGTCCAACCATCCGCATAGCCGATTGGCACCGTCGCAATGACTTGCTCACTATCCGCTTCATATGTCGCTCCGTAGCCCATGCAAGCTCCAGATGGAACTGTCTTGACGTGAACCAAGGCAGATTCCAAGGTCAAGGCTGGTTTCAAGTCATAGGGCAAGTCCAAGACCTCTCCGCTAGGATTCAGACCATACATAGCATCCCCCATACGAACCGCATTGAAAATAGTCTCTGCATGCCAAAGGGTCGTTGCAGAATTGCTGGCATGAACCAGCTCTGGAAGACCTTTCATACTGGCCAAAATAGTTTTAAACCGTTCTAACTGGGCATTAAAGTAGTCATCTGATTCCTCGTCTGCAGTAGCAAAGTGGGTAAAAATCCCTTCAACACCAGCACCATGTTGTCTGAGCAAGTCTTGAGCTTGCTCAGCCTCACTAGCCTCTCGAAAACCAATCCGTCCCATTCCTGAGTCAATCTTAAGGTGGACTGTCAATCCAGTTAGGTCCTCTTCCTTATCTAAGAGTGATTGAATCCACTCCAGTCCAGCCACTGTCAAGGTAATGTCGTATTCTTTAGCAAGAGAAACAGCTTCGATTTCAGAAACTCCTAAAATAAGGATTTTCTTGCTGAGTCCAGCCTGTCTGAGTTCAATGGCTTCATCAATATTGGAAACGCAAAAACCATCAACATCATCTTGAATCGCCGTCGCAACAGCAACAGCCCCATGCCCATAGGCATTGGCCTTGACCACAGCCCACTTGAGCGTTCCTTTAGGGATATGAGCACACATTTGCTGAATATTTTGTCGAATAGCTCCCAGATGAATCAGAGCCTTGGTTGGTCTATGTGGACTAGCTTTCATGATTTTCCTCCAAAATGACACTGGCTGTCACAAACTGATCTGTATGGCTGATAGACAGCCAAATCTTTCCTGAAAATGGTGCCTGACTAAAATAAGGCGCTCCGCGTTCATTATTCAAGACTTCCAAATCCTGAAAACCGAGCTTGCCAATGCCCGTTCCCATTGCCTTAGAAAAGGCCTCCTTAGCCGACCAGCGACCAGCCAAATATTCAATCTGCCTGCGCCCTTTAAGACTGGTGAAGCGCTCCATTTCCTTAGCGGTCAGTACGCGCTTAGCAAATCCTTCATGTCGTGTAACTGCGCTTTCTATCGAAGCCAATTCTTCGATGTCAATTCCGTGTCCAACTATCATTCTCATCAAAAGGAGTTGAGATTCCCCAACTCCATCCTTTTCACTTATTTTGTCATGGTAGCATAAATCTCTTCTACCAAAGCCTCTGTATTCTCCCAACCTAGGCAAGGATCGGTAATAGAGCAACCAAAGACCTCTGGTTGGTTTTGACGACCATCTGCTAGGTAAGATTCAATCATAAAGCCTCGAACCGTCTTTTTGATTTTCTCGTTCCAATCACGATTTTGCAAGGTCTGGCGAACAATTCTAATTTGCTCCATATATTGCTTTCCTGAGTTATCATGGTTGGTATCAATGAGGATAAAGGGATTTTCAAGTCCCATGGCTTCATAACGCTCAATAGTATTTAGCAGGGTTTCATAGTAAAAGTTAGGCTCATTTTTCCCATATTCATTGACTGCTCCACGAAGGATAACGTGGGCTAAAGGATTTCCTGAAGTTTCAACTTCTTGGCCATGGAAGAGGAAGGTCTGTTTGTTTTGGGCGGCATAGATACCGTTAAACATGACCCCAAGATTTCCTGAGGTTGGATTTTTCATTCCGACTGGTGCATCAATTCCTGAAGCCACAAAGCGGTGCTCTTGGTCTTCCACAGAACGAGCCCCAACAGCATGGTAGCTGACCAAATCATCTACCAATACCAGATTTGACGGATAAAGCATCTCATCTGCCGTTGTCAAACCAGTCTCTGTAATCACACGATAGTGCAACTGGCGCACAGCCTGCAAGCCATTGATCAGACTTGGAGCCTTAGAAGTATCCGGTTGGTGAACCAAACCTTTATAGCCGTCTCCGTTAGTGCGAGGTTTAGCTGTATAAACACGCATAACCATGAAAATCTTGTCCGCCACCTTCTTTTGCAAAGCAGATAAACGACGGGCATATTCCAAGACAGCCTCTTCATTGTCAGACGAGCAAGGACCAATCACCAAAAGGATCCGGTCATCTTCTCCCGAAATGATGTCTGCCAATTCTCTATCACGACGCTCCTTTAGTCGCAAGGCTGCCACAGACAATTGGGTTTCTGCCTTGATTGCTTCAATATCGATTTCTTGACCTTTTTCAATAAATTCCATCTTATTCTCCTAGCGTTTGGTAGATTTCTCTGACGAGGACTTCCGTATTATCCCAGCCCAGGCAAGGGTCCGTGATAGACTTGCCAAATACTTCCGGTTCGTTCTGACGGCCGTCTTCTAGATAAGACTCAATCATAAAGCCACGAACGTACTGCTTGATTTTTTCATTCCAATCACGGTTAATCAAGGTCTGGCGGACAATTCTAATCTGGTCCATATATTGCTTACCAGAGTTGTCATGATTGGTATCCACAATGATAAAAGGATTTTCCAAGCCCATCTTCTCATACTGAGCAATAGTATCCATCAAATTATCATAGTAGTAGTTAGGAATATTCTTACCATACTCATTGATTGCTCCACGAAGAATAGCGTGCGAAAGCGGGTTCCCAGTTGTTTCCACTTCTTTTCCTAGGAAAAGGAAACTTTGTTTGTTTTGAGCAGCATAAATCCCATTAAACATAACATTGAGATTTCCAGAGGTTGGATTTTTAAACCCAGTCGCAAAATCTGCCCCGCTTGCCACAAAGCGGTGTTGCTGGTCTTCAACCGAACGTGCACCAACTGCCATGTAAGAAATCAAATCATCTACAAGCGGTAGATTTTCAGGATAAAGCATTTCATCAGCAGTAGTCATACCTGTTTCCGTGATGACACGATAATGAAGATGTCGAACGGCTTTGATTCCGTTGATGAGGCTAGGGGCTTCTGTCGCATTAGGCTGGTGAATCAAGCCCTTATAGCCATCTCCGTTGGTACGGGGTTTGGCAGTGTAAACACGCATAACCATAAAGATACGGTCTGCCACTTCTTCTTGCAAAGCTGCCAAACGCTTAGCGTATTCAAGAACAGCTTCTTCATTGTCAGATGAGCATGGCCCGATTACCAAGAGAATTCGCTGGTCTTCTCCACGTATAATGGCTTCTAGCTCTTGATCGCGCTGAGATTTTCTCTCCAAAGCTTGACCTTCTAATTTTGATAAGGCACGAACTTCTTCAATATTAATTTTAGGACTTTTTGCTGTAAATACCATAACTCATCTCCTTATAAATCAAACGGATACCAAGTAAAAATTTACTTTTCACAAGGTATCCGCCTCTAAACTATCTCATTTTATTGTCTTTTACCGTGACAGTTTTTAAACTTCTTACCAGAACCACATGGGCAAAGTTCATTCCGTCCAATCTGACTCAAATCCAAATCTTCTGGTATATTTGCTTGGTGGGCAGCGATATTGCGGGTCGCTGTTGTACTGATATGGTGTTCTGCTTGTGGTCTTTCTTGTTCATGAATTTGTGCTTTCATCATCAAGCGTGTCACATCAAACTCAATCGAACCAATCATGTCATTAAACATACGGAAACCTTCTGCCTGATACTCGACAACAGGGTTGTTCTGAGCATAGCCACGAAGTCCAACCGCGTTACGTAATTGATCTAGGGCATCGATATGATCTGTCCACTTGTTATCTACCACTCGTAGAATCAAGACTTTTTGGAATTCTTTAACTGCTTCTTCATCGCGTAGTTTTGAAACCTGACTATCGTAAACTTGCAAGGCCCGTTGGAAGAGTTCTTCCTTAATAGCCTTATCAGACAAACCTGACAAGTCTTCGATTGAAATAGAATCTTCTGGAAGCAAGTTGTACTTAGCAAAGTTCAAAATTGCCTCTAGTTTTTCATCTTGTTTGGCACGCGCATGACCATCAACGACACGACCAATCGTGCGTTTGATCATAGCCTGAATTTCAGGTGCCAAGTCACGGTCTGCAGTGATAACATCGTAACGTTGAGCATAGATAATCTCACGTTGTTCACGCATGACGTCATCATATTGAAGGACTTGTTTACGGGTATCGTAGTTATTTCCTTCGACACGTTTTTGCGCTGCTTCAACCTGACGTGTCAACATACGAGACTCAATGGCCTCTTCAGACATGTTGAGACGTTCAAAGATCCCTTTCAAACGTTCAGAACCAAAACGTTTCATCAAATCATCTTCAAGAGATAGGTAGAATTGTGACTCACCTGGGTCTCCTTGACGACCTGAACGTCCACGAAGCTGGTTATCGATACGACGGCTTTCATGACGTTCTGTACCAATAACACAAAGTCCTCCAAGTTCGCGAACCCCTTCACCAAGCTTGATGTCGGTACCACGACCGGCCATGTTGGTTGCGATAGTAACAGCACCACGTTGACCAGCATTCATGATGATTTGAGCTTCTTTATAGTGGTTTTTGGCATTCAAGACTTCGTGAGGAACGCCAGCTGCGACCAATTTCTTAGAAATGTAGTCACTGGTTTCAACCGCTACTGTACCAACCAAGACAGGTTGACCTTTTTGGTAACGAGCCTTAACGTCTTCGACAACCGCCTTAAACTTAGCTTCAATACTAGCAAAAAGTAAGTCTGGATGGTCAATACGCTGAACAGGACGGTTTGTTGGGATTGGAATAACACGAATGTTGTAAATTTCACGGAATTCTTCTTCCTCAGTCTTACCTGTACCCGTCATTCCAGACAATTTCTTGTACATACGGAAAAGGTTTTGATAAGTGATTGAGGCAGATGTCTTGGTTTCATCTTGGATTGGAACACCTTCTTTAGCTTCAATAGCTTGGTGCAATCCATCAGAATAACGACGACCTTCCATGGTACGACCTGTAAATTGGTCGACGATCAAGATTTCTTGCTCTTCGCTCACCACATAGTCAATATCGAGAAGCATGATGTAGTTGGCACGAAGGGCGTTATCGATAAAGTGAGTCAGAGCTACGTTTTCGATGTCATAAAGGTTTTCAAGCTTGAAGTAGCTTTCAGCCTTGTCAATCCCTGAATCAGACAAACCAATAGTCTTAGACTGCACATCAATGATGTAGTCGTCTTTGTCCAACGATTTTACATAGTGGTCTGCCATGTGGTAGAGCTGACTGGTTTCAACTGCGTTAGCACCTGATACGATCAAAGGTGTACGCGCCTCGTCAATCAAGATTGAGTCAACCTCATCGACCAAGGCATAGTTAAGCGGACGTTGTACCATGTTTTCAGCGCGAACGACCATGTTATCACGAAGGTAGTCAAATCCGATTTCTGAGTTGGTTGAGTAGGTAATATCACACTCATAGGCTTCTTTTTTCTCCATTGGAGATTTGGCAGCCAAGTTAATCCCTACTGACAAACCAAGCCATGAGTACAATTCACCCATCTCAGTCGCATCACGTTCTGACAGGTATTCGTTAACCGTAACTACGTGAACCCCTTTACCTGAAAGAGCATTGAGGTATACCGGCATAGTCGCAGTCAAAGTTTTCCCTTCCCCTGTACGCATTTCTGGCACGTCACCATGGTGAAGAACGATTCCCCCCATAACCTGAACCTTATATGGAAAGAGTCCTAGGACACGTTTGGCACCTTCACGGACAACCGCAAATGCTTCATAAAGCAATGAATCCAGTGATTCTCCATTTTGATAACGTTCTTTAAATTCAACTGTTTTTGCTTTTAGTTGGTCGTCAGTCAAAGCAGCCATTTGGTCTTCGTATTTGAAAACCTTGTCAGCCATCTTTTCCAGACGACGGATTTCTCCTTTATCATTTTCGATAATTGTTTTTAAAATATTAGCCATGTTTTTCCTTACTTTAAATTCCGAATATTTTAGAATGTTCTTTTAATTTTAGCACAATTACTGATTATTTTCAAGGAAGAATCCCCATTTTGAAAAGGAAAAAGAGGCTAGTTCCCAAGCTAACCTCTCTGATTTTTATGACTGATTAATTGCCAAAAATCGGCAAAATGGCAAATAGGATAAATAGATTTATCCAAAGAGAAAGACAGCAGATCAATCCAAAAACAAAGAGACTGACTTTCTTGGACAGCAAAGCCATCAAAATGGACAGAATGCCAAAAACTAGCAAGACTTTCTGTATGCTGAAGAGGTCAATCTTCCCCCCCAGAATCGGACTGCCCCAAGGAAGAAAGAAGAAAGCAATCCAGATCAGCAGAACTAAACCAATATAGACCTTGGAATAGCGTGTAATAAATGATTTTAGACGTGCCATAAGCCACCTCCTATAAACAAAACCCATATAACTCAATGCCTTCCACCCTTGGACTTCATAGTTCCCGTCTCAAGTGAAGCATTTTTTTGAAACAGAAATAAGTTGACCTATTCAGACCAATAGCTAGCAAAAGAAAAAGAAACCAAATGCCCCAAAACTTGATATCTGTCACATTTCTCAAGACGATATTGAAAAACAAAACTGAAATAACTGTCCAAGCAAGGCTAAAAAGAGAATAGAGGGTGATGTAAATCCAGTAAAAATAGTAAAAAATGGGGAAAAATTTACTATCTCTGTTGGCCTTTTCAATCCAGCTGAAAAAGTAAAAACAGGGTAATAAGATTAACAATTTAAACAAATGTTCCATCATCAACACCTCTTTTTGATAGCGCTTTCTTCAACTTCATTTTATCAAAAAAATCTGGAAATGTCATTCCAGATTCTGCTTTTTTATTTACGTTTTCTTGCGATGAGATGAATCGGTGTTCCTTCAAAGACAAAGGCCTTGCGAATTTGATTTTCCAAGAAACGTAGGTAAGAAAAGTGCATAAGTTCTTCTTCATTGACAAAAATGACAAAGGTTGGTGGTTTTGTTGCCACTTGGGTCGCATAGAAAATCTTAAGACGTTTTCCTTTGTCTGTCGGTGTTGGGTTGATGGCAATGGCATCCATAATGACATCGTTCAAGACAGCTGATGGAATACGTGTGTTTTGACTTTCACTGATTTGTTTGATCATCTCAGGCAGTTTGTGAAGACGTTGCTTGGTCAAGGCTGATACAAAGATAATCGGTGCGTAAGGTAGATATTGGAACTGCTCACGGATATCTTCTTCCCAGTTTTTCATAGTGTGATTGTCTTTTTCAAGTGTATCCCACTTGTTGACCACGATAATCATCCCTTTACCAGCTTCATGGGCAAATCCTGCGATACGCTTGTCGTATTCACGGATGCCTTCTTCCGCATTGATGACCATCAAGACCACATCTGAACGATCAATAGCACGCATGGCACGCATGACTGAGTATTTCTCAGTATTTTCATAAACCTTACCAGATTTACGCATACCAGCCGTATCAATCATGGTAAACTCTTGACCATCTGTATCTGTAAAGTGGGTATCAATAGCGTCACGCGTTGTTCCAGCAACAGGACTAGCAATGACACGGTCTTCTCCCAAGATAGCATTGATCAAACTTGACTTTCCAACGTTTGGACGACCAATCAAACTAAACTTAATGACATCTGGATTTTCTTCCTCATATTCATTTGGAAGATTTTCCACGATGGCATCTAGCACATCTCCTGTACCGATACCATGGACAGATGAGATAGGCAGTGGTTCACCCAAACCGAGGGCATAGAAATCATAGATATCATTTCGCATCTCAGGGTTGTCCACCTTGTTAACTGCGAGGATAACTGGTTTGTGGGTCTTATAAAGCTTACGGGCTACGTATTCGTCCGCATCGGTAATTCCTTCCTTACCAGACACGACAAAGACGATAACATCTGCTTCTTCCATGGCAATTTCTGCCTGATGCTTGATTTGTTCCATGAAAGGAGCATCGACATCATCGATTCCTCCTGTATCAATCATGCTAAAGGAACGATTGAGCCACTCACCAGTTGCATAGATACGGTCACGTGTCACTCCTTCGACATCTTCTACAATGGAGATTCGCTCACCAGCGATCCGATTAAATAGGGTTGATTTCCCAACATTGGGACGTCCTACAATGGCAATAGTTGGTAGGGCCATAATTTCTCACTTTCTACAATAACTTCTTCTGTTCAAGATTTTTTCTAGTTGAGCTTGGTTCGTCTTGACCAAACTGTTCTGCTAGGCGCTGACTCCAGCTTGTGGTCGCACGCGCCCCAGCATAGTCAGCCTGTACACGGTCATAAGCTTCGATTACCTCAGTTGACTGTTCTTGGTATTCTTCCTCAAAAACCATCTGATGCAATGGCAAGCGAGGTTTGACTTCATGTTCTTCATTTGGCACACCTAGCGCCATCCCAAAGACAGGATAGGTGTAGTCAGGCAGGTTAAAAAGCTCTGCCACTTCTTCTGACTTGTATCGAACCAAACCGATAATGACACCACCATAGCCCAAACTTTCAGCTGCCAGCAGGGCATTTTGACCAGCAAGAGCCGCATCGACCGAACTAATCAAGAGGCCTTCCACACCTTGAGGTTGGAAGGTGTCAGTATGAAGTCGGGCTCCCTTTTCTGCTCTGTTCAAATCTCCGACAAAGAGAAGAAAAACAGCTGACTGGCGAATGGCTTCTTGAGGCACCAATTCATACAAGGCATCTTTCTTTTCTTGACTTCGTACCACAATCACAGAGTAGGATTGGAAATTCTTCCAAGACGAGGCCATCTGGGCTGCTGTCAAGATTTCAATCAAGTCTTCTTGAGGAAGGGCTTGCTCCTTAAATCTGCGCACTGAAGTGTGAGCCTTCATCAATTTGATTGTTTCTGTCATCGACGGTTCACTCCTTCTAAACGAGTCTCCTCAGTCAAATAACGGATGCGTTCCATGACGCGTCTGGCTTCCCAGATTTCGTCATTTCCTTTCTTTCCTTTAGCGAAATGCTTCTCCAAATCTTCAAAGTCGAAGTTGGAGGTGAAAAAGGTCGGTAAATTTTCCTGCATCCGGTATTGGAGAATGACTTGCAGGATTTCATCACGCACCCAAGCTGTTGATTGCTCGGCACCAATATCATCTAAAATCAGGACTTCAGAAAGCTTAATCTCATCCACCAAGGTCTTGACATTGCCATCACCGATAGCATTTTTGGCATCAATGACAAAGCTAGGATAGTGGAGGAGGGTGGATGAAACACCACGTTTTTCTGATAAATCATGGGCTAAGGCAGCCACCATGAAACTTTTACCCACACCAAAGTCTCCATAGAGATAGAGCCCTTTACGAACAGTTGGATAGGCTTCTGAAAATTCAACCAAACGTTGAAAAACAGTGAAACGTTTCTCATCATCTGCATCAACATCCGCAAAACTTACTTTTTTAAGACTGGCTGGCAGATTGATTAACTTGAGACGGTTCTTAATAGCTGCTTCTTTCTCAGCCGCAATTAGTTCAGGAGTTTCTTCATATGAAACGTCCGCATAGCCATGATTCATGACTAGTATAGGCTTGTATCCTTTGGCAATATAATCCGTATCACCACGGAGAAACTTGTCACGCTCGGTGATGTACTGATTAAACTTGGAGATACTGCGATTCAATTCCTCTGGGCTGAGGGATTCTTGCTGGATAAAGGCCGCAACATCAGGGTCCTTCATGATTTTCTGGACCAAATCTTGATAATGAAAACGGCTAGGTTGACGTTTGAGTACGTCTCCGACACTTTCCATCTAATCTCCTCCTTTTTCTAATCGAGCTAATAGTTCTTGTTTCTTACGTTCTAGTTCCAGACGAGTTTCCTCGCTGGTTTCATTCTTATAATCTGGATTGCTCCACTTGGGTACATTGGACTTGGCAGGACCGGGTTTACTGCCTTTTTGAGCCTGACTCTTCTGCCCACGCTCACGGATTCGCATGACTGCTTCTTCTGCCGAATGAATCTTTTGATAGGCATAGTCATTGGCTACTTTCATGGCATATTTCTCATTGATATTTGCCGAATCCACCTTATTAAAGGTCAACAAGAGAATGATATTGATGACTTCGTCCAGCAAGCCCAAACCAGCCATCTGTTGCAAGAGTTCTCTTTCTGTTTGGGTAATGGTCCCCTTGCGTGTTTGCTTGATTTCTGCCAAGAACTGCAGGGCAGTTTTACTTTTGGCTTCTTTGATAATGGTTGCTTCCTTAGGATTAAAGTCAGAAGAAATCGGTTTTTGAGCGATTTTTTCCCGCATGCGTTTGGTTGAAATAACCTGGGAAACAGCTGTTGACTTAGCCAATTGATAAGTCTCAAACCAAGTCCATTTCTTCTCCTCGGCAATGGCAAAGAGGTTCAAGACATCGGACTGCTCATCCGCAAAGCGAAGTCCATCTCGAGCCATAAGCTGACGAAAATGGTCCAAGTCAAAATCGTTGGCCACTTTCTTCTTGAAACCAAGGTCTTCTTGACTTCCTAGTTCTGCCAAATCTGGAAAGACTTGATTGAGTGAGACGGGTATTACTTCACCGTCAGCACTTTCAACCTTCAAATCCTCCACCGCTGCATCGCCAATCTTTTTCTCCAAAAGTCTGCGATAAACAGGATGTTCTAAGAAGTCCTGACTAGATAGAGGAGCATGGAGGGCTAGCTGATAGGTATCCCCTTTTTGATAGAGTGTTAAGAGATTGAAAGCGGATAGGATTTTCAAAGATTTTATCAATCTATCCATTCCAAAGTTAAGATGGTTGAGAATGTTTGAAAAGAGGTGTTCCTTTCTGCCATTATCCCAAAAACTGATGGTATAAAGATAAAGGCTCAGTGCCTCCTGACCGATAATCGGGAGGTAGCACTGTACCAGAGATAAGGTATCTTGCGACACCCGATTATTCTTTAGATAAGAAAAACGGTCAATTGGCTTCATTTATCTTTCCTTTTTCTTTTTAGAGGACTGGGTGATTTGTTGGAGCAAGCTCTCTAACTCACTCACATCCTTAAAACTACGATAGACACTGGCAAAACGTACATAGGTAATCTCATCCAACTCAGCCAACTCCTCCATGACGAGTGAACCAATGTCCTCACTTTGAATTTCATTTTCATTTCGACCACGGAGTTTCTGTTCGATACGATTGACTACCATGTTGATTTCATCACTTGACACAGGACGTTTCTGGGCTGAGCGGATAATCCCATTAAAGATTTTATCTCTGGAGAATTGTTCCCGTGTGCCATCTTTTTTAACAACCACTAAGGTTCTTTCTTCTACTCGTTCGTAGGTTGTAAAACGGTGTTGGCATTCATCGCACTCACGTCTTCTACGAATGGTGTTCCCTTCTTCTGCTTGGCGACTATCGATAACACTTGACTTGGTAGCCCCACATTTTGGACAACGCATCCTTTCCCTCCTTATCATCGTTTTCTTTTCATTATACCATTTTTTAAGCGATTCCCAAAACAATTCTTCTTTTTGCTTGACAAGTTTTTTGTTTTGTTGTATTATTTAATTAAGACAAAAGGATAAGAGAAAGGAGACCGAGATGTCCTGGACATTTGACAACAAAAAACCCATCTATTTACAGATTATGGAGAAAATCAAGCTTCAGATTGTTTCCCATACACTGGAACCCAATCAACAACTTCCAACCGTGAGAGAGCTAGCTAGCGAGGCAGGTGTCAATCCCAACACCATCCAAAGAGCCTTATCAGACCTCGAACGAGAAGGATTTGTCTACAGCAAGCGAACAACTGGACGATTTGTGACTGAAGATAAGGAGCTGATCTCCCAATCGCGTAAACAATTATCGGAAGAAGAATTGGAACACTTCGTTTCCTCCATGACCCATTTTGGCTATGAAAAAGAAGAACTACCAGGCGTAGTCAGTGATTATATTAAAGGAGTTTAAGCCTATGTCATTACTAGCATTTGAAAATGTATCCAAATCTTATGGAGCAACACCAGCCCTTGAAAATGTTTCTCTTGACATTCCAGCTGGAAAAATTGTCGGTCTCCTCGGCCCAAATGGCTCAGGAAAAACAACCCTGATTAAACTAATCAATGGCCTCTTACAACCAGATCAAGGACGTGTCCTTATCAATGACATGGACCCAAGCCCAGCAACCAAGGCCATCGTAGCTTATTTGCCTGATACGACCTATCTCAATGAGCAAATGAAGGTCAAAGAAGCCCTAACCTACTTCAAGACCTTCTATAAAGATTTCAATCTTGAACGCGCCCATCATCTACTTGCAGACCTAGGTATTGATGAAAATAGTCGTCTCAAGAAACTATCAAAAGGAAACAAGGAAAAGGTACAACTGATTTTGGTTATGAGTCGTGATGCTCGTCTCTACGTTTTGGACGAACCCATTGGTGGGGTAGACCCAGCAGCCCGTGAGTATATCCTCAATACCATTATCAACAACTACTCCCCAACTTCTACCGTTTTGATTTCTACCCACTTGATTTCAGATATCGAGCCAATCTTGGATGAAATCGTCTTCCTTAAGGATGGAAAAGTCGTCCGTCAAGGAAATGTAGATGATATTCGCTATGAGTCAGGTGAATCCATTGACCAACTCTTCCGTCAGGAATTTAAGGCCTAAGCAAAGGAGATTATTATGTTTTGGAATTTAGTTCGCTACGAATTTAAAAATGTTAACAAGTGGTATTTAGCCCTCTACGCAGCCGTGCTAGTCCTTTCTGCCCTTATCGGGATACAAGCACAGACCTATAACAATCTGCCTGTCAAAGAAAGTCGACCTGTTTTACTTATTTTTCTAGCCCTCGTCTTTGGTGGCTTGATGATTACACTTGGGATTTCAACTCTTTTCTTAATCATTAAACGCTTTAAAGGTAGTGTCTATGACCGACAAGGCTATCTGACTTTGACCTTGCCAGTTTCTGAGCACTATATCATCACAGCTAAATTAGTCGGAGCCTTCATCTGGTCTATACTTAGCTCGGCTGTACTGGCTCTAAGTGCTTTTCTTATTGTGACTATAACGGTTCCAGATTGGATGTCACATTATGACTGGTTTCCACTTGTAGAAACATACCTTCCTAAACTCTCTCTTGTGGGGTTATCCTTCCTACTAAATACTATTTCTGGAATCCTCTGCATTTACTTGGCCATTTCCATTGGACAACTGTTCAATGAATACCGTACCGCACTTGCTGTTGCAGCCTACATTGGTATCCAAATCGTCATAGGATTTATTGGAGTTTTCTTCAATACCAGTACTAACTTCTATGTCAATTCACTTGCAGGATTTAATGATAATTTCTATATGGGAGCAAGTACATCCATTATCGAGGAACTCATTTTCATAGCTATCTACTACCTCGGAACCTACTACATCTTGAGAAACAAGGTTAATTTGCAATAATTTTAAAGTCTAGCGGCAATAACTCGCTAGGCTTTTTTCGACCTCAGGATTTACATTTTTATATGAAGTATTTTATAAAAAGGAGTATAATGACTTTAAAACTAATTACATGTATATCGATAAGGAGGTCAACTCTTTATGCTGAAAAGATTTGTTACTAAGAAACACCTCGTACTTTACTTCTTTTCTATTGCCATTACTTGGCTGGAAGCAATTATCACGCCAGCCCTTGTTCAGAATATTGTTGCTAGTTTTACCAATCAAGAACTAGGCATTCTTTGGAAAGTATTAATTCTAGGAATCCTTGGAAACCTCATCCTCTTACTAGGCTTAGCTGGGAAACGCTATTACTACGCCCGTTTGATTACTGATTTCAAATATGGAATCAAGAGTGCTATTTTCAAGCGATTTTTAAACAGTTATGAGATTGATGAAAAGGATATTTTGTCTGACCTAGAAAACGACGTCAAGCAACTAGAAGAAAGCTATATTGAGCCAACGGTCATCATCATTTCTTCTCTTGGCTTCACAACTGTGTCCATTCTCTATGCCCTATGGACCAATTTTTACTTGGGCTTGATTTTCATCCTCTTCTACTCCTTTCCTGTACTCTGCAGTGCTATCGGATCAAAGCGCTTGGATTCACTTTCTGAAAAGCGGTCCACTGTTAACCAGAGCTACTTAGCAAGCTTGACAAATTTTATTGGTGGTAGCCAACAAATTCGCCATTATCAGGGGCAAGACTACTTTTTTGCTCGCTATCAAAAGCAATTACAAACCAGTCTGGAGGTCGAAATCAACTATGAAAAGCAACGAACTTTAAACAGTCTCTTGATCAATAGCATCGATGCCTTTTGTTCTGTCACACCAATCGTCATCGGTGGCTTTATGACCTACTATAATTATTTAGATGCGGCGAGTTTTGTGGCCATCTATCTGGTTTCCCATAATATCGGCTATCAATTTCAAGAGCTAGCCTACTTTACCAACACCCGAAAAGCGAATCGAACTCTTCTCAATAAATACCAAAAACTTTTGGGCCAGTCTAACTTCATCTCTCCTAGAACCATCAGAAACATTTTCCCTATCCAACTTGATACCATCTCCCTTGAAAAAGATGGGAATAGCCTCCTGTCTCCGATTTCCATGCACATCAAGCAAGGAGAAAAAATTGCCATTATCGGGGAAAGTGGCTCTGGTAAAACAACCCTGCTCAATATCATTCATGGAGAAGAGACACCAACAAGTGGTCAGATTAGCTTTGCTGGTCAAAACCTGTCACGTAAAGAAATCACAAGCTTTAGTTCCTATATCCTCCAAGATAGCCATTACTTTGACACGCTATCTCTGGAAGACAATATCCTTCTGGGACTGGATAAAAAGGAGGAAAGGCTAAATCATATCCTCAAGACAACTGGTTTAGAACATTTGAAAAATCGAACGCTCAGCAATGATAGTCTGTCTGGTGGCGAGAAACAACGCCTAGAAATCGCTCGCGCCCTCTACCACGATAGCCAACTCATCTTAGCAGATGAAATCAAGGCCAATCTTGACTCGGAAAATAGCAGAAAAATTAGCGACTTGCTCTTCTCCCTACCTCAAACAGTCATTGAAGTCATTCACCACTATACAGAAGAAGACTTAAAACACTATGACCAAGTCATTCACTTAAGCAAAGAAAAGTAAAAGCCTATAACATACGATTTTAAAAAGCAAGGAATTCGGGTTCCTTGCTTTTTAACTCAATATCAAACTGGCTACGATAGGGCTGACAAAGACATAGAGAATACCGGTAACACCGATAGCTAAACCACCCATGGCTCCTGCTACAGAGCCGTATCGAAAGGCTGTACCTGTTCCGACAGCATGACCTGTTCCACCAAGGGAAAGACCAACAGCTACTGGATCGTCTATTTTCAACCACTTCAAAAGGGTTGGTCCGATGACACTGGTTAAAATCCCAGTTGCCACTACAACGACCAAGGTCACGGTCGTCAGACCTTGCAATTTTTCTGTAATCCCCACTGCCATGGCGGTTGTTACTGACTTAGGGAAGAGAGAAATGGCTAGGAAAAAGTCCATTCCAAAAATCTTAGCTACAAGGGCCGTGAAAGAGGTATTGACCACTACCGCTAACAAACTACCCAAGAGAATACTCCGAGCATGGTGCTTCATCAAGTGAAAACTCTTATAAAGCGGAATCCCTAGAGCCACGGTCGATGGGACAATCAAGTTGTTCAGATAAACCCCACCTTGGTAATAATCTTGGTAAGAAATACCCGTCACTTTTAGAAAGATGATAATGAAAACAGCTGACAAAAGCAAGGGCGTTGTCAATGGATGAGGAAACCGTCTGTAAATCAGCATTCCCACTAGATAGGCTAGGATTGATAGGGCAAGCCCAAACAGGGGATTGGAAACAAATTCACTCATTTGGCATCTCCTTTCTCATAATCTCCCTCAAACCGTCGTTTGATAAACTGAACTACCAAGGCTATGAGGATAATATTGATGACTGCTGCAAAAAAGATAATCAAAACAATGGGCAAAAGATAGGGAGCAATCACATCAAACTTCTCCATGATTCCTACTGCTGGCGGTAAAAAGAGAATGGTCATATTGGCCAGCAAGAAATTCCCCACCATGTTAACATGTCTGGTTCTCAGCCACTTGAACTGTAAGGCTAAAAACAAAATAATTAAACCGATAATACTGCCTGGGATGGGCAAATGAAAGAAACTAGAGATCCCCTCTCCGATTAGAGAAATCACAAAGAGAATCATTAATTGAACATATAATTTCATCCTATACTCCACGAAATAGACTTCTTGCATACCAGTTTACTCTTTTTTCAGAAAATTTCAAGGAAATGCACAAGGGATAATGAAAATTAGAAAGGAAAGGGCATACAAACAATTCTTGACTTGTGAAAACAGGCATGATTTAGGATAAAAGATGCCAGCGTCTTTCTTGCCAGCTCTTTTGAAAAGTAGTATAATTATTGCATGCGCAATCATCTTGTGATACAGAGACTGTCCGTGAATGGACTTTCTTCTATTTACAACTCTAAAAAGAAAGGAGATACTATGACCTATTTGGAAAAATGGTTTGACTTCAATCGGCGTCAGAAAGAAATTGAAAGTCTCTTGGAAGAGACTATTGCCCAGCAGAGCGAGCAAAGTCTGACCTTGAAAGAGTTCTACCTACTCTACTATCTGGACTTGGCTCAAGAAAAATCTCTACGTCAGATTGACCTGCCAGATAAACTTCATCTGAGCCCGAGCGCTGTTTCTCGGATGGTGGCTCGCTTGGAAGCCAAAAATTGCGGTCTGCTTAGTCGCAGGTGTTGTGATCAAGATAGGCGCTCTAGCTTTATCTGCCTGACAAGTGATGGGCAAAAGACACTGGCCTCTCTACAGAAAGCTGTCGAAGCAAGCTTGGAAACTGGTTTGGATTTCTTGATTTAAGATGATTTTAGAAAAAAGTTGCGTGCGCAATCATTTTTCTTGACATTCTCTTTTACAAGGAGTAAAATAAAGTCATCATTAAACAAAGGAGTTTTTAAAATGATTGAAATTACCTATCTAGATGCCAGCAAGAACGAAAGAACTGTGACTTTCGAGTCTTATGAAGACTTTGATCGTTCGCAACAAGCTTGCCTTATCGGCGTCGCAGACTACTACCCTGTCCAAAAATTAACCTACAATGGTCATGATTTGGACTACCATGGGACTTATGGAGATGTCTTCTTCTATCTCATGAAACAAGATTTAAGCCAATATAACTAAAAAAGGAGAAATACAATGGCAAAAGCAATTACAGATGCAACATTTGAACAAGAAACAAAAGACGGTTTGGTCTTGGTAGACTTCTGGGCAACTTGGTGTGGTCCATGTCGTATGCAAGGTCCAATCTTGGACAAATTGTCTGAAGAACTTTCAGAAGATGTTTTGAAAATCGTTAAAATGGACGTGGATGAAAATCCAAACACAGCTCGTGCTTTTGGAATCATGTCTATCCCAACTCTTCTCTTCAAAAAAGACGGCCAAGTGGTAAAACAAGTTGCTGGTGTTCACACAGCAGAACAAATCAAGGCCATCGTTGCTGAATTGAGCTAATCAAACGAGAGACCAAGTACTTGCTTTGGTCTCTTTTTTCTTGCCCTTTGCCATTTTTCAAAAAATATGCTAGACTGTATGTAGAATATTACGATGTTTGGGACATGCCATCGCTAAAAAAAACCTTGACTTGGTATTTTTTAGCTCCCTCAAGGGAGCTTTTTGCGTGCTCTGAACATTTCCCATTTTGGAAGGAGTACTATGAAACGTCAATCAGCCTTGGTCGTCTTTAGTGGCGGTCAAGATTCTACAACCTGCCTCTTTTGGGCTAAAGAACACTATGAAACGGTCGAAGCCGTTACCTTTGCCTACGGCCAACGCCATCATCTCGAAATTCAAGTTGCTAGAGAAATCGCTAAGGAACAGGGGATTCGTCATCACATCCTAGATATGTCTCTGCTGGGGCAAATCACTGAAAATGCCCTGACCTCTGATCTGGAAATTGAGCAAAAAGAGGGAGAGGTTCCCAATACCTTCGTTGATGGTCGTAACCACCTCTTTCTGTCCTTTGCGGCAGTCCTTGCTAAGCAACGAGGCATTAAAGATATCGTGACAGGTGTCTGCGAGACAGACTTCTCAGGCTACCCCGATTGTCGAGATGTCTTTGTCAAATCCCTTAATGTTACCCTCAACCTTGCCATGGATTACGACTTTGTTATCCAAACACCTCTCATGTGGCTAGACAAGGCTGAAACTTGGGAATTAGCCGACCAACTCGGTGCCTTTGACTATGTTCGTGAAAAGACCTTGACCTGCTACAATGGGATTATCGGAAGTGGCTGTGGAGATTGCCCAGCCTGCCACCTACGTCAACATGGTTTAGATGTTTATCTCTCACAGAAAGGAGAGGACTAATGTTTTTTGCACCCAAAGAAATCAAACAGGAAACTGGAGAGTCTCTTGTCTACAATCCACACAGAACCTTGGTATCAAAAGAGTTTACCTTCGATGCTGCCCACCACCTCTTTCACTATGAGGGAAAATGCAAATCCCTGCACGGCCACACCTATCATCTGCAGATTGCTGTCAGTGGATTTTTAGATGAACGTGGCATGACCTACGATTTCGGAGACATCAAAGCGATCTACAAGAACTACTTAGAGCCCCACTTGGATCATCGCTATCTCAATGAAACCCTGCCCTATATGAACACGACTGCTGAAAATATGGTTTACTGGATTTTCCAAACCATGAACCAAGAGTTGCCAGATGAACGCGGTCTTCGTTTGGAATACGTCCGCCTCTATGAGACTCCGACTGCCTTTGCGGAGTTTAGACGGGAGTGGTTAGATGACTAGGGAACGTGTCCTTAAACTACCAGTTCTGGAAATTTTCGGCCCAACTTTTCAAGGTGAAGGTCGTGCAATCGGGCAGAAAACCATGTTTGTCCGCACTGCTGGTTGCGACTACCACTGCGACTGGTGCGATTCTGCCTTTACATGGGATGGCTCTGAAAAACCAACTCGCATGACAGCTGACGAGGTTATTGCTGCCTTGGATAAATTGGGGAGCTACGACTATGTCACCCTATCTGGGGGAAATCCTGCTATCCTAGCAGCCAACATGGCTGAGCTAGTAACCAAACTCAAGGAACGTGGTGTCACTCTAGCTGTTGAAACTCAAGGCTCTCGCTGGCAAAATTGGTTAAAAGATATCGACCAGGTTACTCTGAGTCCCAAACCTCCTTCATCCAAGATGGAAGTCAACTTTGAGACCTTGGACTTTATCGTTTCCCAACTGGATCCAGATAAGGTCACCTTTAAAATTCCTGTCTTTAACGATGCAGATTTGGCCTTTGCCAGAGGCATACAAGAACGCTACCAACCAGATGTCCTTTTCTTATCAGCTGGAAATCCTGAGCCCAAGGCTAGAGGCAATATTGTCCAAGACCAACTGGACCGCCTCAAAGAACTCTGGGAACGCATCGCTGCCGACGATAGCTGGGGCAATGTCCGCGTCCTTCCCCAACTCCATACCCTCCTTTACGATAACCAACGTGGTGTTTAAGATTAGAAAGAAAAAATCATGTCACAACAAGAAGAAATGAAAAACCTAAGCCTACTAGGCAACAAAGAAACCAACTACATCTTTGACTATCAACCAGAAGTCCTCGAATCCTTTGACAATCGTCATGTGGAGAATGACTATTTCATCAAATTCAACTGCCCTGAATTTACCTCCCTGTGCCCAATCACTGCTCAACCAGACTTTGCGACCATTTATATTTCCTACATTCCTGACAAACTCTGTGTCGAGTCAAAATCCCTCAAACTCTACCTCTTTAGTTACCGAAATCATGGGGATTTTCACGAAAACTGTATCAACACCATCGGTAAAGACTTGGTCAACTTGCTAGACCCTCGCTATTTAGAGGTTTGGGGAAAATTCACTCCGCGTGGGGGCATTTCAATTGATCCCTACTACAACTACGGTAAGGCAGGAACTAAGTATGAAGGCTTGGCAGAACAACGCCTCTTCCAACACGACCTTTATCCAGAGAAAATTGACAACCGTTAAAATCATACTCTTCGAAAATCTCTTCAAACCACGTCAGCTTCACCTTGCCGTATGTACGTTACTGACTTCGTCAGTTCTATCCTCAACCTCAAAACAGTGTTTTGAGCTGACTTCGTCAGTTCTATCCGCAACCTCAAAGCAGTGCTTTGAGCAGCCTGCGGCTAGCTTCCTAGTTTGCTCTTTGATTTTCATTGAGTATAAACAGATACGAAAAAGCCCTGTTCCTCAGGCTGAGGAGCAAGGCTTTTTTAGTTTCAATTATTCTTCTGTTCCAAGGAAATTTTTAGCAACAAGTGCTGCAAGAACTCCACCAACGATTGGGGCAAGGATGAAAATCCATACTTGTTGAAGGGCTGCGCCACCTACCAATACAGCAGGAGCCAGGCTACGAGCTGGGTTAACTGAAAGTCCAGTGATGTTCAATCCCACAAGGATCATGGCCATCAAGGACAAACCGATTACCAAACCAGCAATCGCGCCATTTCCCTTGCTTTCTGAAGTCACGGTCATAATAACCAAGACAAACAAGAAGGTTGCAATCACTTCAAACAAGAAACCACCAAAGACAGTAACCCCGTTTGCCAAGGCATTTTCACCAAGACTAGCAGTTGACATCCCTGAGTTCGCCAAGAGGAAAAATACTGCAGCTGACGCAAGGAAAGCGCCAACTACTTGTCCAAGGATGTAGTTTACAAGCTCTGAAGATGACAAACGTTTGTTCACAAACATAGCGATCGAAACAGCTGGATTCAAGTGAGCACCTGAAACAGTTCCGATTGAGTAAGCTGCAACCACGATTGCCAGACCAAAGGCAAAGGCGATTCCAAGGTGACCAAGGCCATCAAGACCATTTCCAAAAACAACAGCTCCTGTTCCAATGAACACAAGCATGAAAGTACCGATTAACTCAGCAACAAATTTTTTCATTTTCTTTCTCCTTTTTTCAAAAACTAGATACTAGTCTATCAAAAGTAGGAAAGGGTTTCAAGAAAATTGATTGGAAATTTTCAGGCTAGAATCCTGTAAAAACGGTAGTTTTTATTTGAAACATTTTTTTCAAAGGTATATAATGTCAATATAGTTCTAATGAGTTATTTATTCCCTAATTGGAACTAATTTTTACAACTTTGCTGTTCTTTTATGAACGTTTGAATGGTATCGTGGATACCAAGGAGGAATCATATGTCTAAAGTTGCTATTGTCACAGGTGCAGGTCAAGGAATCGGTTTTGCAATCGCAAAACGATTGGTTCAAGATGGCTTTAAGGTAGGAGTCTTAGACTACAATCCTGAAACAGCTGAAAAAGCTGTTGCCGAATTATCAGCTGAAAATGCCTTTGCTGTCGTGGCCGATGTTTCGAAACAGGCCGAAGTTGCACAAGCATTTCAAAAAGTTGTTGACCATTTTGGTGATTTGAATGTTGTCGTAAATAACGCTGGTGTTGCTCCAACTACTCCTCTTGATACAATTACTGAGGAACAATTTACACGCACTTTCGGTATCAACGTTGGTGGTGTCATTTGGGGTTCACAAGCTGCACAAGCGCAATTTAAAGCACTTGGCCACGGAGGTAAAATTATCAACGCAACCTCTCAAGCCGGTGTAGTCGGTAACCCAAATCTAACTGTTTATGGTGGAACCAAATTTGCTGTTCGTGGAATTACGCAAACATTAGCACGTGATTTAGCAGACTCAGGCATCACTGTTAACGCCTACGCACCAGGTATTGTTAAAACACCAATGATGTACGATATTGCTCATGAAGTTGGTAAAAATGCAGGAAAAGATGACGAGTGGGGTATGCAGACATTTGCAAAAGATATTACCCTAAAACGCCTATCTGAACCAGAAGATGTAGCTGCAGCCGTCAGCTTCCTTGCAGGACCAGACTCAAACTACATTACAGGACAAACCATTATCGTTGATGGTGGTATGCAATTCCATTAAAATACAGGAAAAGAGGTTAGAAAATGATTCAACCTCTTTTATTAGTTTTTATTATCAGGTAGGAGGACACAATAGAAACTCTTTCAATAAGTAATATTAGTTAATCCCTAATATTGAAAAGACAGGATATCTTCTTTCAAGTCATCTTGTAAACTGTTTCTCTGGTCAAGTTGGACATAGACTTCCAACAAACAGGATCTAAAGTTGGAAAATTTGTAAAAATCTTCCTTTTCTTCTATCGGAAAATCAACAGTTTTTATCCAAGAAGCTACTTGTTCTTGTGCTAACTTCCCTTGTAAAATCGGTTCATAAAGTACTCTGGCTAAACGCCAATCTTCATCATCTGTAAAACGAATGGTAATTCTTTTAAATAATGTACCAAGTATGTCAAATACTTCATGAATTTTGTTTTTAGGAAAGTCTGGATGACAAACTACCTCTGTCAGCAAATCAGCTCCATGTGCAAAAGCGTGAACCCAACCATATTGACTTGAAAAACCTGTCGTATCCTTTTCTTTCGAAAGATAGTACAAACCTTGATTTAAAAGGACATTGCGAATTTCTGCTTTTAATCCCTGATAAAAAATCGATTGCTGATTGACATCCGCAGACAAGAGATTTGCATAAACAAGTGCCCTAAAAGAACGTTCAAGTGTTGGCAGACCTACCTTATCAATCTCTTTATCTAGTCCTCCATCAGCTGAGACCACCTCAGCAATGAAATGAAATTGTTCCTGTGTAAATAGTTCTTCCTGAATCCCTCTAGCAAAGCTTGTAAAAACAAGATCATCGCGAATTTCTGGAGAAGGATCTCCCAAATGGTCAAGTAACCACTGGATTTCTTCATCATGATAACTTGGTTTTTCTTCTGCTATTTTTCTTAGTAACTCTTGATACATGGTCAATACCTCTATATTTCTAGCAGATGTTCAAAAAGCCAGCCCAAGGTAACTTTCTATCTTATTCTTTTTTAGATGGGCGTTTTCCTGCAGCAATTGCATCAGCCTCTGTCATCTCGACAACGTTGGCTTTATTAGTTTTTGAAGGCATTCTATCCTTACTATACCAATAAACTTTCGCATTCCCATGGTTTGCAACATAGACAACTCTCTCTTGCTGTTGGGCTTTAGTCTCAGCTTCATGAGCAATTCTTTTCTCTTCTTCTTTTTGAGAAATTAATGACTCAACTGCACCTATCCTATCGAGCAATTCTGCCTTTTTATCGTTATTTTCAATTTGATTAACTGTTTCTTTAGCAGATTGCACTTGACTCGCATCTTGACTTTCTTCCAATTGTTTGACTAAGTTTTCACCTTTTTCTTGCAACTCATTTGCAGCTTTTTCTTTGGCAATTCTCTCTTCTTCTGCTTTTTCTTTAGCTTTTTTCTCGTCTTCGATTCGTTTCGTTTCCTCTATGCTTGATGAAGTATCCGTCGTTGAAGATGTCGAAGTAGTAGATGTCATAGTCTGCTTAGCTTCTGACTGAGAAGATGGAGTTTTCTTTGTAACAGTTGGAGTTTGGAGAGCAATTGCAACAAAACTGACAATGAAAAGCCCTATCATTAAATTTCTTTTTCGAATATCTGGTGCTTTCTTTACAAAATACCAAATACCGACTCCACTCAAAACAAGATAGAGAGTAGGCAAAGCAATCAATAAAATGATTCCCAACAAAACTAGACCAATTTTGATAAAATGCATTCTTTTGGGATCTTGCTCTAGCAATTCTTTGATTCTATTCATATTATTCTCCTAAAACTCTGTCCAATCTTTACTCTCCCAACTGGGCGCTGTAGGAGATAATCTGGTCAACTGTATCTGATAAGAACTGGATGGTATCACGGAGTGGTTTGTCTGTTGAAATATCAGCACCGATAATCATAGCTGACTCAAGTGGTGTCTTGCTACCACCTGATTTGAGGAGATTGAGCCAGTCCTCAGCTCCAGTTTCTGAATGTTTCAGATGAAGGTAACCCGCAGTCGAGATGACTAGTCCTGCTGAGTAAGTGTAACTATACAAGCCCATGTAGTAGTGAGCTTGGCGCATCCAAGTCAAAGCTGCATCATCATCGATTTCAATGGCATCTCCCCAGAAATCGGTCAAAACTTCCTTCATAATGCTGTTGAGTTTGCTTGCTCCGAAAGTTTCTCCTTCTTCAATCAATGTATACACTTTACGCTGGAAGGCTGCTTCTAAGAGGTGGGTAATAAAGTTATGGAAGTAGGTGTCTGTCAAGCGGTGAGCCAGAGCAAAGCGTTTTTGACGAGGGTCGTCAGATTGGTGCTCCAAATAATCACTGAGAAGCAATTCATTGAAAGTTGACGGTGCTTCAACATAGTAGGTCGACATGTGGGCGTTGAAGTAGCTCTGGTGATTATCTGAAAAGATGAATTGACCAGAATGCCCGATTTCATGAATCAAGGTATAAACATCGCTCAAACGACCAGTCCAGCTCATGAGAACATAAGGATGCACACGATATGGGTCCGCCGCATAACCGCCAGAATCCTTGCCACTATTGGCAGCAAAGTCCACCCAGCGCTCTTCTTGATAACGAGCAACTTCCTGACAATATTCTTGTCCCAAAGGTTCTACGGACTTCATGACCAAATCATAGGCGTCGTCAATAGTCACTTGAGGATTCAGGGCGCTGTCCAAGTCCAATTTCCAGTCTGCAAAGGTCATCTTTTCAAGACCATTTACCTTGGCAACATGCTTGAGGTATCTCTGAGCAACCGGCGCAAAATCCTTCATAATGAAATCAATCTGGCGGTCAAACATGACACGGTCTACTTCCTGTTCAGCTAGAAGATAGTCAAAGACTGAGTCGTACCCCTTCATATCTGCCAGTAGTTTTTCAGACTTGACTTGGGCTAGATAGGCTGCTGCAGCCGTATTTTGGTGCTTACGAAGACCTTCTGAGAAGGAACGGAATGATTTCTCACGGACCTCAGCGTCCTCGTGATTTTGGTAGAAATTTTCATAGGTCACAAAGCTGTTTTTGTAGGTCTTGCCATGAGCTTCAAAGTCAGCCATTTCAAAATCCCCAGCTCGCATCTTAGTGTAAATATCCTGCGGACTGTAGAAAACTTCACCGAGATTGGTCAAGGCCTTCTCCACATCAGCCCCTAGATAGTGGGCTTTTTTGATTTTTGCCTGACGAATGGTAGCTGTTAAATGTGGCAATTTACCCAAACGGTCCAAGACTTCCTCATCAGCTTCCACCAAGGCATCGTCAAAGAAGGTCAAGGCTACGCTAGCATCTGTTTCAAATTCCATCCCAGCTTGGGCAATGTTGGCAAATTCGTCATTGCTATAGTCTGTCGTCTGAGGCATAAAGCCATAGTTACCAATATGGCTCATCTGAATGTAGATTTGTTCCAATTCCGCAAAGGCCTTCTCGAAATCTTCAAAAGTGTGAAGATTGCCCTTGTAGTCACGGCTAAACTGGTTGATGTCTTCACGAGCCTTCTCGATTGCACGCAAGAAATCCTCACGGTCTTGGTATAGGGCTGTTAAATCCCAAAGTTCCTTCTCTGGAAATTCTGAACGGTGTTTTTGTTCCATTTTCTTCCTCTTATTTCTCTAATTCTAATAAAACACTAAGGGCTGATAAGGCGTAAAGCGGTGCTGTTTCTGCTCGCAAAATACGAGGACCAAGACCTGCCAAGACTGCTCCCTTAGCTTCAAAACTTTCGATTTCTGCAGGTGACAGACCACCTTCTGGACCAAAGATA
The DNA here is from genome assembly GCF_002096895.1 of Streptococcus mitis. Lineage (GTDB taxonomy): Bacteria > Bacillota > Bacilli > Lactobacillales > Streptococcaceae > Streptococcus > Streptococcus mitis_AH. The sequence continues at coordinate 130,142 of NZ_NCVI01000017.1, forward strand.
AAGAGCAATTTGGCTCCCTTCTCGAGTCCATTAACTGCTTGTAAAAGCGCAGCGGCTTCTCCTTCTTTGGCCGACTCTTCATAAGCCACTACGATAGAGTCAAATTGGTCCAGTTGAGCTAGAAAGTCTGATTTTTTCTCGAAAAGTGTGACACTTGGTACTAGATTACGCTTGCTTTGTTCTGCTGCTCCAAGGGCAATTTTTTCTAGTTTTTCAATCTTTTTACCCAATTTCTTGCCATCCCATTTGGCGACCGACCAATCGGCAGGGAAGGACCAAATCTGGCTGGCGCCCAGTTCAGTTACTTTTTGAGTGATAAACTCGAGCTTGTCGCCCTTGGGAAAGCCAGATGCGATGGTCACCTGGATTGGTAATTCCACGTTGTCAGCTAACTTTTCAACCAACTCAAACTGACGATTTTCAACATCCAAGACGCGCGCCAAACGCTTGATACCATCATCAAAGACTAAGGTCACCTCATCATCTTCTTTCAAGCGCATAACCTGAAACATATGCTTGCTGGTTTCCTTGTCCTCGATGGTGACAGGAGAGACTGCACTCCCCTTGACAAAATACTGCTGCATGCTAGCCTCCAATCACACCGGAAATATCCTTGGTTTTCTTAAAGACACAGGCATTCCATTCCCCTTGAACCATGTGAGTTTCGAGGAAAAATCCAGCTGACTCAGCCGACTCGCGCACCATGTCCCACTTGTCCTTGATAATGCCACTCATGATGAGGTAGCCTTCATCCTTGACCAAGCGGTAAGCATCATCCGTCAAATGAATAAGGATATCCGCCAAGATATTAGCCACAATCACATCTGCCTCAATCTCAACTCCCTTAAGCAAGTCTCCTGCTGCTACATGAATGTTTTCCATACCAGGGTTGAGCTCAATATTTTCCTGAGCAACACGAACTGCCACATCATCCAGGTCGTAGGCAAAGATTTCCTTGGCACCAAGTAGCGAGCTGGCAATAGAGAGAACCCCTGAACCAGTACCCACATCTAGCACTGTTTCCCCACCACGAAGAACCTGCTCCAAGGCAAAGAGGCTCATCTTAGTGGTTGGATGGGTCCCCGTACCAAAAGCCATACCTGGATCCAGCTTGATAATCTTTTCCCCAGCAGTCGCCTCATAGTCCGTCCAAGACGGCACGATGGTCAAATCATGAGTGATACGAGCTGGTTCATAGTATTTCTTCCAGTTGTCTGCCCAGTCTTCCTCAGCCAAGGCAGTCGTCCCCATCTTGACCTCTCCCAAGTCCATAAAATCAGTTAGTTCCGCGAGACGGGCCTGCAAGTCTGCCTCAACCGTTGCTATATCAACTGTATCAGGGTAGTAGGCTGTCACTACGATTTCTTCTTGCTGCTCAACCTCTGGGAAAATCTCTCCGAAGCGGTCAACATTTCCCATATAGTCCATACTGTCTTCGATTGCGACTCCTTGGGCACCTAGCTCAATCAAGAGGTTGGAAACCAACTCCTCTCCCTCACGCTTCACTGTAACTTTTAACTCTTGCCATGTTTCCATCATTAAGATACCAAGCCCGTAAAACACAAAGCCAAAATAGGAAACTCTCTGAAGACGTTTGTATCTAAGAGAAGTTTATCTTTTTGGCACCGTGTTTAGGGCGGGTTCAGTTTAGAAATGTAACTGAACCATCCTTTCTAATCACTTACTTTTAAATAATCTTTTAATCTCTCTTGCAACTGAGGTACAGCTTGACTGGAGCTAAGAAATTCCTCAACATTCATCAGCTGATAGCCCTGTCCTTCATCTCCAAATACGATACTGTCAAACTGAGCCTGTGTCAACTGACCGACTAGAAATACAGATTGTTTATCCGCAAAAAGCATACTTGGATAAACCTTACTCCAAAGCAGACAATCCTCAGTCAGATAAATTCCCAGTTCTTCATAAACTTCACGCGCCACGCACTCAAAAGGACTTTCATCACCTTCACGTCCACCGCCTGGAAGTTCCCACATATTGGGCCAGGGAATGCTTGCCTTATCATCGCGTAAGATGGTCAGGAGCCTATCCCCACAAAACAAAGCAATCTTACAGCCTGTGAAATCAGAAATCTCTATTTCCATATTAGACTCCTTCGGTTAATTCCTTTTCCAGCTCAGCTAACCAGTTTTGATAATAGCTTTTCTCATCCCGTAACATCCGACTGCTATTCATTTTCTGTCTAGCAATCTTCATAGCCTTGTGAGTTTGAACTACATCTTTCTTTACCTTAAATTGATACCAAGCTTGAATGACCTGCATATCTGCTGTTTTTAGAGATAAAAAGGATTTGACTCCTCGAATACTTGCATATTCTTCCGCCTTCTTATTATCTCCTTCCATCAGAGCAACTTGAAGAAGGTATAATTGAGAACTAGTTTTAGACATTGGATTATCTGTTTTCTCTAACACAGACTGAAACTGTTGCTTTGCAAGCTCTATATTATCATCCAATATGAATACCAATCCCTGAAGAGTCCGAACACTTTCTGCAAAACTTCCTCTCACATCCTCATCAACAGACATGATAAAGTCTTTTAAATCATATTCTTGAGGAGCTAGCAAGGTCTGGGCAGAATGCCTCAACATCAGGTAGGCGTATTTGGTATTTTCAGGGTGTTGTAGTAATTCCCAAATTTTTGCTCCATCGGTGATCCCAACTGGCAGAGCATTGAATAGAAGAAGAGATAAATTTAGACAAATCCAAGTGCCTGCAAAATACCAGTTTGTTGTCAAAAAACCAAAAAGTGTTGCCAATAATATCAAGCAAAGGTGAACTATCAAGCCTCCTGAAAGCATCAAGATGGTTCTTTGATCACTTTCATTCTCTTTTAAACCAATGTATTGAGCTCCAACATTTTTCAGAATGGCTGTTCTACTAAGACGAAACTTGCCTGAATTTTTGGTTAAAAGAAAGTTCCCTAATCCAAAAGCCACCAGCCGATAGCCTGTCAAGTAGCCACAAAAAGCATGTCCCAGCTCATGAAGAATAAGGATTAAATACATACTTAGAAGAGCGAAGGCATAACCAAAAGTAAAGACTAAAACTGCGGAATATCCCAGCTCTGAAAATGCGATTGTTCCACAAGCAAAAGCTAGCATCATCACAAGAACAGACACTGTCTGAATCAAATACGTCACAATTTTTTTCATAAACTCTCCCAATAATCCCTAGTATCTCGGATAAGGATAAAACTCCCCCTCATCCAAGCCGACTTTTCCTTCTTCAAAGACTTCTTGGTTCCATTCCATGACAAATTCTTCTGCTTCTGGGTCTTCCAAAAAGTCCATAAGGGCATCTAGACCAACCTCTGCAGTGTCTTTGAGGAAAAGCGCAAAATAAGCTAAAAACTCACGAGAAAATCCTTTTTTAGGTAGGTAAGGAATGAGCGTCAAATAGTCTTCCTCATTGACGGTTGACTTGGCAGGGTTGTAAAAAAGGACTGCTTCTTCAAAGAGGATATCATCTGACGAAACCTCTCCGTCCTCATCCACCATCTCCACGCCTGTAGCGTTTTGCGCTTCCAATAGAAAACTCACTTCAACCGCGTGGTTACGCTTGTCCCAACTAATCTCAAAGTCAAAGGGAAAATTCTTCTCCAACTCTTCCTCTAAAACATCTAAAAATCCGTATGTTGCCATTTTGTCCTCTTTCTATGCGACTCTTTAATCGCCCCGATTGCTCGGAAATATGCTAAAATAGATACTACCATCTTACCACATATACATCAGAAAATCCACGTTAGAAAGGACTGCTATGCCAGACAATCTCGCGCTTCGCATGCGCCCTAAAACCATCGACCAGGTCATCGGTCAGGAGCATCTGGTCGGACCTGGAAAAATTATCCGCCGCATGGTGGAAGCCAATCGCCTGTCCTCCATGATTCTCTATGGCCCTCCGGGAATCGGCAAAACCAGTATTGCCTCTGCCATCGCAGGAACGACCAAGTATGCCTTTCGAACTTTCAATGCGACAGTTGATAGTAAAAAGCGACTGCAAGAAATTGCGGAAGAGGCTAAATTCTCTGGTGGTCTCGTCCTATTACTAGACGAGATTCATAGACTAGATAAAACCAAGCAAGACTTCCTCTTGCCTCTCTTGGAAAGTGGTCTGGTTATCATGATTGGCGCTACGACTGAAAATCCTTTCTTCTCTGTCACTCCTGCCATTCGTAGCCGTGTTCAAATTTTTGAGTTGGAACCTCTGTCTAACCAAGACATCAAAGAGGCTCTGCAAATAGCTCTAAGTAACCCTGAGCGTGGTTTTGATTTTCCAGTAGAACTAGATGAGGATGCGCTGGATTTCATTGCGACCTCTACCAACGGAGACCTGCGTTCTGCCTTTAACTCACTGGACTTGGCTGTTCTTTCTACCCCTGAGAATGACAAGGGTATCCGCCATATTACTCTTGATATCATGGAAAATAGCCTGCAGCGGAGTTATATTACTATGGACAAAGATGGGGATGGACACTATGATGTCCTCTCAGCCCTGCAAAAATCCATCCGTGGTTCGGATGTCGATGCCAGTCTTCACTATGCTGCCCGCTTGATTGAGGCTGGGGATCTGCCGAGTCTCGCTCGTCGCTTGACCGTTATCGCCTATGAAGATATCGGTTTGGCCAACCCTGAAGCCCAGATTCATACCGTGACTGCTCTGGATGCTGCTCAAAAGATTGGTTTCCCAGAAGCCCGCATTCTCATTGCCAATGTCGTCATTGATTTGGCCCTTTCTCCAAAATCCAACTCAGCCTATGTAGCTATGGATAAGGCACTTGCCGACCTCAAAACATCAGGGCACTTGCCTATTCCGCGACACCTGCGTGATGGACACTACAGCGGAAGCAAGGAACTGGGGAATGCCCAAGACTATCTCTATCCACACAACTATCCTGGAAATTGGGTCAAGCAAGACTATCTGCCAGAAAAAATTCGTAATCATCACTATTTCCAAGCAGAAGATACTGGTAAATATGAACGGGCTTTGTCTCAAAGAAAGGAAGCTATCGACCGTTTGCGAAAAATCTGAAATCCTTTTCAAAAAATTGCACTTTCCTCTTGATTTTTTTTGAAAAAGTGGTATCATATAAACATAGAAACGCTGTGGTGTACGACTTCACACTTAAGTGTTGACCGACTATTTTTTGTATTATTAGGGAAACAAAAGTCTTCTAACAGCATGTAGGCCGTCTCACACGGAAACAGCTTCAGTTAGAGCGAGTTGCCCACCTGCTTAATTGCGCGGGTTCAATACAAACCGTGAAGTTTCGGCACCAATACAGCTTTTTTCTTTGCCTCCTTAGCTCAGCTGGCAGAGCAGCGGACTCTTAATCCGTGGGTCACAGGTTCGATCCCTGTAGGGGGCATCTAAATACAACAGGAAAAAGCCTTGTAAATCAAGGCTTTTTTTGCTTGTCTATAACTGATTTACCCCATCATTTGTCCCACATTTTAAATCTATCTTTTCTTTTTGAATCAAATTACATCTTTACAAAAAGTGTAAAGCCAGTTACTTTTGCTTTGATGCCATACAATATTTTCATGTAGAGAAGACAAATTTTATCTTCTCTTTTTATTTTCAAAATAATAAAAACTGATTTTCTTTTCATAAATCAGACTGAAACTTCCAAATTTTCCATTTTGTTTATTGACATTTCCTCTAAAAAGGTGTATAATATTTTTATTATCAAACTATACTATATAGGGGGTATTGAAATGAAATTTTCTAATCGTTTACTGCTATTCCTTGCAGGAGTTGTTTTTGTCCTTTTAGGACTTTTCCTATTTACAAACCCAGTAGCTAATCTTGTTGCTTACAGCTGGTGGATTGCATTTGGTTTACTGGTTTCTTCTATAGCAGCCATTTTAGGCTATTTCTCTGTACCAAAAGAGCTTCGCTCACCAGCTCATCTTTTCCAAGGGATTGTTAATCTTCTCTTAGCTCTTTACCTCGTTGCCTATGGCTTTGTGACGCTGCCAGTTGTCATTCCAACTATTTTAGGAATTTGGTTAATTGTAGAAGCCATTATAGCTTTCTTTAAAGGCAATCGTCTGGGATTGATTTTCCCTATTATTGGCAACCATATCATGTGGATAGCGTTGCTTGCATTTTTACTAGGTCTAGTGATTTTGTTCAATCCAGTAGCTACAAGTGTCTTTGTCGTTTATGTCGTTGCCTTTGCATTTTTAATTGTTGGTTTCACCTATATCCTTGATGCCTTTCGTAAATAATCTAGCTGCCATTTTGGGCATATTAAAATAGCTGGGAAGTTACATTCTCAGCTTTTTCTGTTGCCTCCTTAGCTCAGTTGGTAGAGCAGTAGACTCTTAAGCTATGGGGCGCAGGTTCGAGCCCTGCAGGGGGCACATCTAAATCAACAGAAATAAGCCTTGAAACCAAGGCTTTTTTTAACGTCTAATAGCTTTTTGTAGAAAAGTATTTAAAAATAAAAGAGAAGAGAATCTCTCACTCTCTTCTCAGTATATCTTATTAAATTTAGTTTTTCTTAATCTAGCTGATTTTCCTTTGCAACGACAAATTCTTTAACCAGTCGATAGATAACAGCAAATACGGGTGTAAAGAATATCATCCCAAGTAAGCCAAAGAGATTGCCTCCAATACTAGCAGCCGCAAGCGTGAAAATAGCTGGCAAACCAATAGACTGACCTACAACTCTAGGATAAATAAGGTTTCCTTCAATCAGCTGTATAACTTGATATAGAAGAAGAGAAAGTAAGGCTTGAGTAGGACTCACTGTGAAGATAAAAATCGCTCCCACAACACAAGCAATCATAGGCCCTACATAAGGAATGAACGATAGCACTCCTGCAAAGATACCTGTCATTACTCCATAGGGTATCCCAAACACGCTGTAACCAACCGCTATCATAACTCCTATGATAACTGCTTCAATCAGCTGACTCATCAAAAATTGGTCATAAGTCTCTAGTGCTACTTGTCCAATGTAAGTCAACTTTATCACCACCTTCTCTGGAAGAAAAACTTTTAGAAGTCGACTCGTCATCGCTGCCAAATGTTCCTTACTGGATAAAAATAAAAAGGTGAAGACTATAATCAAAAAGGCATTCATCAAACTTGAAAAAATATTGCCGATATTACTAGTCAGACCTGATAAAAAACCTATCAAAGCTTGGCTAATAGAACTAGATTGTCCCTGTATGCCTGATACGATAGTTGACAACATGTCTTTGGTTACAAATTCCGAGCTGCCTAGCAATTTCCCAAGTTGAGTAAGGACTGTTGAAAGGACTGTTCCCAGCTGACTAATAGTCTGGGCTAGGGTTGGCAGCACCAAAACCAAAAGAGCAATCACGATTAAGATAAGAGCTAGGAAAACAAGTACCATGGCAATCGGACGACGCAACTCTGCCTTTACCTTCAATTTAACTAAGTACTGTTCAATTTTTTTCATAGGAACATTAAGCACAAAAGCAATAACAGCACCATAAATCAAGGTTGATATTACATCAAAGAGAGAGATTGCTCCTGATATAAAGCTCGATGCATTCAGAATTACAAGAGCAACCAGCCCTATAAAAAGTATTAACGGGGTGTATTTTTTTACTAAGTTCATAAATTCTCCTTAATAAACATGTTTAGATACGACTATACTATTTGGTTTTTCAAACTCTCGATTAAGGTAGGCTTGGTAAGTTCCTGGAGCGATAAATCCTTTGGGTGAGAGGATATCGGTGCCAGCCTGACCGACTATGGTATCAGCCAAGAGCACACAGTTTGTAGATAAGACAAAGTAGGATTTAAACTTAGATTTGATAAATTTATAAAGTTCCCCATCTGTCTCATGTCTGATTTTATAAGCGTAGGTGTAGTCTTCCTTACCATCACCTGTCATGATTTTATCTGCACTTGGCTCCCATGGAATCGTCAGTTGTTTCAATTCAGCCAACTTTTTCTGAACTGCTTTTTCCATTTCAGGCGTCAAATCTATACCATAACCAAAAAGCGTTTTTTGACTCTCACGTTTACATAGGTCAATGTACTTGTCACGATCACAGAAATATAAGACACCATCTCCTACCATGCCAAATAAGGTCTCAGAAGACGGATCATAGTTGCCATAAGAAATAACACGGCCTTGATAGCAGATATCCACATGACCAATTGCCGAAAACAGAGAGGTCTCAGCTGTATGAACAAAAATTTCAAGCTCCGCTGTCTTACCAGACTTCACTATTCCAAGATGGATATCTTCTTCCTCATCAGCATTTTCCAGCATAAATTTGTTAACTTTTGCTAAAGTTCTTGCAGGGATGAGAGCGGCTAGGACAATAGGTAAGCTAATTCTAATACGACGTTTGAGATGGTTTTTCCCAATTTCCTCCTCAAACAAGAAACCATCACGGATATTGGACACACCATAAAGGAAAAAATAAGCCCCTAATACAAAGAGTTGAAAGACAGAATTTCCTGTAGAGGACAAAAGACTAGTCCCACCAAGAAAAACTAGTACGAGTCCATCTAGTAAGAGACGAAAACGAGGTCGAATTTTGTTTTTGCGGTAGAGAACATAGGTGACAAGGTTAATACTAGCATGAAAAATCTGATAAACTCCAATCACAAGAGCCAAAATATAAATCGGCACATCCGTCGCAAGATTGGAGCCAAGCAAATATCCCAGCACTAACAATTTAACCAGTGCAACTCCCAAGGTGTCCGTTGACTGACTTTTTTTGAAAATACGTAATACTAAATCTAAGACCGTTGCTATCCAAGCTAAAAACAGAACCAGTCGAATAACCTTTACTGGCAACCAAGTCCCCGTGACCATCAAGATGAGACCTAGCAGAACAAACAAGAACCCCTGAGCAAGTAATTTCTTACCTGTCAGACCTAAAGATAGAATTTTCGCCATATAAAAACCTTTCAACAATAAAAATTAAACACTCCGATTAAACTGACTAGTAAATAGCCAACACTACAAACAGCCTGTGCCAGCAACATATGGTGACTAGAAATGACTGTAGTAATGTCACCATCTTGTCTTATGCACTTCTAAAATTTGTTATATTGATTAGAAACCAGAGCTTATAAAAACTAGCTAAACTCGAGAGATAGACACAATTGCGACGAAAAAATGTATAACCAATTCAACTTGTTAAGGTAAGAAAGCATTATTTCCAATCTATTAATTATTCATCTATTACCTATTATGACACAATATTCCCTATAGTTCAACTTTTTACTTGTTTTTATATTACACGGACTAAAAAGTTTTCAACAGTTGATTGCATTTGTTTTAATAAGTTTTAACCTTTCTTGGTTAGATAAAAAAAGAACCATACAGTTTAGAATCTGTATGGTTTTTGCCCCACTTTTGTCCCATTTTTAAATCATGACATTGAAAATACCTAAAATCACTTATATTTCAATATTTTTAATTGCTCTCAATATGAAAGTCCTTTCCAAATCCCTGTAGGGGGCATCTAAATCAACAGGAAAAAGCCTTGATTTACAAGGCTTTTTTGCTTGTCTATAACTAATTTGCCCCACATTTTTATGAGCGATCTTTCCAGACATCTCTAATTTGATTAAATTCTTCAAAAATTTTCTCTTCCAAAGTGTGTCCATATACTTCTACTAACATTGAAATATCTCTATGCCCTAGAATTTTTGCAATAACTCCAAGGTCAAATCCTTTGTGCCAGAGGTAGCTTCCATAAGTATGACGTGCTCCTTTTGTCGTGAGAATTGGATAAATATCTAATTCATTTAAAAGAACATTCAAAGCTTTATTGACATTCGCAATGTCTGGTACCAAGTGAATATATCCATAATACTGAAAAATCATTTTATACCTATTCTTGATTCCTAGCTCTTTATTAGCCGTCTCCTGTTCAATTTTTAAGACTTGTAATATCTTAATACATTCTTCGTCTATCGGTACCATCCGAATAGACGTTTTGTTTTTTGGAGGGACAAATTTATGAGAAAGAGTATTAAACCTCCTATAATACTGAATAAAATATTTCAGGCTCTTGATAATAATGTCGCGGTCTTGAAGATTGTATTTTACAATACCAACAAATTCATTCTTTCCAAAGTAGCAATATCTCCAAAGGATGTTACCAACAGCGGAAAAAGAAGTAAGGAACTATTCATAGTAATAGCCGTAGCAAATCTTTGCATTTTTGCCTTATCTTTTTTAAGATGGTACTATTAAAAAAGAAAAGGTGAAAATCATGGAAACATATACACTTGCAAATGGGGTTGCTATTCCTAAAATTGGTTTTGGAACTTGGCAAATTGCTGAAGGCGAAGAAGCCTATAACAGTGTTAGCTTCGCACTTAAGGCGGGTTACACACATATTGATACCGCACAAATTTACGGTAACGAGGTTTCTGTAGGTAAGGTGATTGCTGATAGTAATTTGGCACGTGAGGATATTTTCCTAACTACCAAACTTTGGAATGATAAGCACGATTACGAGTTGGCTAAGACTTCTATCGATGAGTCTCTCGAAAGACTTGGTGTTGATTATTTGGATCTTTTGCTTATCCATTGGCCTAATCCAAAGGCGCTTCGTGAGAATGATGCTTGGAAGGCTGGCAATGCGGGTGCATGGAAGGCTATGGAAGAAGCCTACAAAGAAGGTAAGGTGCGTGCTATCGGTGTGTCTAACTTTATGCAACACCACCTAGAAGCTCTTATTGAAACAGCTGAAATTGTTCCACAGGTCAATCAAATCCTCTTGGCTCCAGGTTGTAACCAAGAAGACTTAGTTGCCTATTGCCAAGAGCGCGATATCCTTCTTGAAGCCTATAGTCCACTAGGTACAGGTAGCATTTTTGGAAATAAAGATGTTGAAGCAGTGGCTAAACGTAACGGTAAATCTGTGGCACAAGTTGCTCTACGTTGGAGCCTTCAAAAAGGTTTCTTGCCACTACCTAAGTCTGTGACACCTAAAAATGTAAAAGGTAACTTGGATATCTTCGACTTCGACTTATCAGAGGAAGATATGGCAGTCTTGGATAAGATTCAAGGCATCAAAACTCAGGATGATCCTGACACAGTTAATTTTTAATAGGATATTAAGCAACTCGTTAGGGTTGCTTTTTAGCGTGTTTCTTTAGATTTGCTATAATGAAACAATCATTTTTTTATAGATGGGAGTTACGTAATGGAGTCTCGAAATCTTTTGCCTCAAAATACACGTACTTCATTATCAATCATCAAACACTCCGCCTGTAAGCTGGTACGTGAGGTAAATGTGCTCCAAGGTTTTGACAATTAGCGTCACATGAAGTTATTTAAGCATCTCCTTTTTTTTATTACCATTTTCTGTTATAATAAATTGTACTTCTAAAATAGAAAGGTCTTAAGATGACAACTCTTATTAAACATAAACGTGTAGAATTTTCAGAACTTTTTTATGACTTAGTTTTTGTTTTTGCAATTTCAAAAGTAACTACTTTAATTGACCATCTTCATAACGGTATTTTGACTTGGAATTCTTTCCTTGATTTTTTCATTGCTACTTTGGTTCTCATCGATTCCTGGATGATTCAAACCGATTATACCAATCGCTATGGAAAGAACTCTTTATTTAACATAGTAATCATGTTTATCAAAATGGGACTTTTACTCTTTATAGCCAATATGATTGGACCTGATTGGCAACAATATTTTCATTATCTCTGTTGGGCTATTGGTACATTAACCCTTACCTTATTTTTTCAATATTTGGTTGAATTTTTTAGAAAATCAACCGATGATGTTCATCGGGAAAGTATCAAAGGTTTTCTATGGATAACCGGTCTAGGAAGTTTAGGAGTCTACCTAGTAGCTCTTCTTCCTATTTACGTTGGAGTCTCTGTCTTATTTGCTAGTATTCTGCTAACATTTATTATGCCAATTATCTTGCTTAGTAAAGATAAGCATTACCAGGTAAATCTCCCCCATTTAATCGAGCGCATCTCCCTTCTTGTCATTATTATGTTTGGAGAGATGATTACGGAGCTAGCTAACTTCTTTACAATCGAGAATTTCTCGATTTATTCGGTTCTTTATTTCATTATTATGATTTCTCTGTTCTTGTTTTATTTTGGTCAATTCGACCATGCTATTGATGAAAAATCTAATCAAAAGGGGCTATTTCTAATTTACAGTCACTATCCTATTTTCATTGGGCTTATGATGATGACTGTATCGATGGGCTTTCTTCAGAATCCTGAAGCTAATCTTCTCTTTGCAACCAGCTTCTCTTATATCGGATTTGGCCTCTTTCAAGCTGCTGTCCTAGTAAATGGGCCCTATAACAAACACTATCTTCGCTATTCGAAAAGTTACTACTGTGTCCAAGCTACACTCTATCTGGCTGCCTTGATTCTCTCTTTAATCTTTGCTTCTAATCCTATAATAGTAGTAAGTATTACAACCATTTTAGCTCTAGCTATAGCTATTCATTCTATTTATTTTTATATGACACAGACTAAAAAACATTCCACACCCTACTGGGAGTTGTTTTAATGAGTTTATAAGATTAAAAAGCTTTGGGAACCAAGGCTTTTTTTTCATTAATTTGTTTTTCCATTTTATCCTCCAATTTGATCTCGCACTGACATTTATTTATAACAAAACTATATATCTAGAATAGCATAATCATTAGGTATTATAGGTTTTCAAACCAAATACGAGTCATTCGTTTTTGCCCCACTTTTGCCCCATTTTTAAATCCTGACATTGAAAACACCTAAAAGTATTTCCCTAAAATCAGCTATATTTCAACATTTTTGTTTATTTTCAATATGAAAAGTTCTTACAAATCCATGTAGGGGGCATCTACATACAACAGGAAAAGCCTTGGAATCAAGGTTTTTTTCGTATCTTCTACAAAAAAAGCAAGAGTTTTAGAGGACTATGACTCTAGATGTACATTTTACTTAAATGACTGAAGGTCTTTTCTTAATAAAAACACCCCAAAAATTAGATTTTTTCTGTCTAACTTTTGAGGTACAGTTCAAAACGCGAAATAGCATTTTTTATTTTAGGTTACTAATCTAATCGAATAAACATCATGGCATTTAACAAAGATATGAGTGAGACCGTGTTTATATTATTTGAATAGATCAGTCTCTTATTTTCAATCGGAGGAATAATAAAATTAGAAATGATGATATCATAAGGCGATTCTTCTAAAGATTCCTTTGATAATTCTAATTCAGTCCAAACTTCAAGTTCAAAATTGTTGCTGCAATAATAAGAAAGTGTCTCTGCAACGGATTTTGCATGATACTGATCAAAATTACTCATAACCAGAACCTTCAGCTTTGGCTGATTTTGTAGTAGATTAAGCACCAAATGTTTGGTATGAGTGATGAAGGTATAAGATAGATGATTTACCATCATTGAACTAGAACAAACTTCAAGAGTCTCTAAATAATGAGAAAGCTCTTTTTTTACATCTGAAACAAATTTAGGGAAAATATTTTGAAAATTCCTGATTGTATTCCCTTTTTGATCAAATAAAATAAACTCAGTGGACAACTCCTGACGATACAGATGTGCAGTATTATGCAGATGCCAAATCAGATTATCCTTATTCTCAATCTCAATCTGATACTTGACTGAAATCTGATCAATAAAATCACTCAATAGATGGTAAGATTTTTCAACATAGCTATCCTTTTTTACGCATTTCATAAAGAGACTTTCATCTATGAAAAACATTTTTTGAAAGTAAGACACAAATAATTGGCAAACAACTTCTTCATCTAAAGAGATATTGTATTCTAATTCAAAATTCTTAGCAACACCTTCTATTCCTTCTGCCTGCATTAAAAAATCCAAACTTTGATCGTTAAAAGAGTCTTTCTCTACTTCCATGAAATGACCAAACTTTATTCTATATAGGTTCGTAACTAGGAGCAACTTTAGCATTCTATGAGTTGACAAATTCATTGGAAAGCTTGTTTCCTTATAAACCAATTCTAACAATTGAGATAGGGGCTCTGATGAAAAATTTTCAAATGGCCATTCTAGGAAATAATATTTTTCTGAAAAATATTGTGCAAAAAAGTAACGAATATCTCTCTCATTTCCAATGATTTGAACAGGGGTCAGACTGATTTCAAATTGAAATTGCTTTTTAATCACTTTATTGATTTGGCTAATAATACGATAGAGCGAAGATGAACTGATATAAAATTCTTTACAAATACTCTCGGCTTGACAACCTTCATTAAAGAAGATGAATTCTAAAATCGAAAAATGAGTTGAATGTTTAAAGAAATGATGGTAAACCATTTCAATATCACTATCATCGGTATTAATAATGCGTATACCATTAGTAGAAGAATGAAAAATCAAGTCAGGAAAAGCAGATTTAACATGGGATAGATCATCTTTGACTGCACGTTCTGTACAATTTAATAACTCTGCTAGTTCAGAACGATGAAACCAACGTTTATGTTCAAATAATAATTCTAATAATTCTAATTGCCTATGACTTTTTTTAGATAATAAATCTCTCATGAATGTCTTTCTCTCTTTATAAATTATCGGATTAAACCTCTTGCAATTATACCACAAAGAATAGGTATAACATGCTGTAACGACTTTTACTAAGATCCTTTATTTCGTATAATAACACTACGGAGGCAATATATAAACAATTTTCTTATTTTACCGTCTATTGAGGGCGTGAATACAGAATCAAATTCAAGTCGAAAGATTATATTTTTAATTTTAAAAATTATATAATAGCAACAATCAAAAAAATAATGATTTCTTGATATTAAAATTATATAATAATCAAAATAATTGATTATTTTATATTAAAATTATACAATAGCAATAATCAAAGGAATTGATTTATTTTTTGATATTAAAATAAAAAAGGAGGGTAAGCAATATTGTGGTCAATCATTGCTGGAGGTCTTATTGGACTTTTAGCAGGTAGAATCACTAAAAAAGGTATTTCTATGGGAATCGTCGCAAATGTATTCGCTGGTTTAGTCGGGTCATCTGTAGGACAATCCCTTTTAGGTAGTTGGGGCCCATCCATAGCTGGAATGGCTTTGATCCCATCTATTGCAGGAGCAGTAATTGTTGTTACTGTAGTATCATTCTTTACAGGTAAAAAATAATTACTTGTAGTAATAAACTATTTTTAAATAGATTAGACGGGTAAAAATAGTTTAAATGTTAAATCGAAAGGATTGTATATGTCAAAAGCAAAGAAAATATGTTTCATTATTTTCTGTATTTTAATCTTGACAATTTTCCTTCCTGTTTTGATAGATTATCATCAAGTTAGTGATCTAGGCATTCAGCTATTTAGCTGGAGACAGAATCATTTCGTTGAATTTTATCTCTCTAGATATATATTCTGGGGGATAGTGGCTCTATCAACTTTAGTTTTGTTATCGATGTTAGTTGTATTGTTTTATCCTAAACGTTATTTGGAAATTCAACTTGAAACTAAAAACGATACATTGAAATTAAAGAATTCAGCAATCGAAGGTTTTGTTAGAAGTTTGGTGAGTGATCATGGATTGATCAAGAACCCAACTGTTCATGTAAATTTACGAAAAAATAAATGTTTCGTTCATGTAGAAGGTAAAATTCTTCCTTCGGACAACATCGCTGACAGATGCCAACTAATTCAAAATGAAATAACTAATGGATTGAAGCAGTTTTTTGGTATTGAGCGTCAGGTTAAACTAGAAGTTCTAGTAAAAGACTACCAGCCTAAACCAAAACCTCAAAACAAAAAGACTGTTAGTCGTGTGAAGTAAGGAAGTAAAAATGGAATGGCTTAAACAATATCGATATCCAATTATCGCTGGTCTCATAGGCGTATTTCTCGCTTGTTTGATTATCTCCTTTGGCTTCTTCAAAACAATATTTGTATTGATTTTAGGAGCACTGGGAGTTGCAGCTGGATTATATATCGAAAAAAACTATATAGATAAATAAAAAAAAAATAAAAATTACTAATTTAATTAAAGGAGTTTCATATGTCAAACGAAAAAAACATTAACACTAACGTAGAAAAGAAAGATGCTACTGCTGTAGCTCACGAAATCAAAGGGGAACTTACTTACGAAGATAAAGTTATCCAAAAAATCATTGGTCTGTCACTAGAAAACGTTTCAGGTCTTTTGGGAATCGACGGTGGTTTCTTCTCAAATCTTAAAGAAAAAATCGTTAACAGCGATGACGTAACAAGTGGTGTTAACGTAGAAGTTGGTAAAACACAAGTTGCAGTTGACTTAAACATTATTGCTGAGTACCAAAAAAATGTTCCAGCTTTATATTCAGAAATCAGAGAAATCGTATCTTCAGAAGTTGCTAAAATGACTGACTTGGAAGTTGTTGAAATCAACGTAAACGTTGTCGACATCAAAACTAAAGAACAACATGAAGCAGACTCAGTAAGCCTTCAAGATCGCGTATCTGACGTTGCTGAATCAACAGGAGAATTCGCTTCAGAACAATTCGAAAAAGCTAAATCTGGTCTTGGATCTGGTTTCTCAACTGTTCAAGAAAAAGTTAGTGAAGGTGTAGAAGCTGTTAAAGGTGCAGCAACTGGTGTAGTATCTCACGAAAAAACTCGTGTAAACTAAGATAAAATAAATATAACAGGAAAAATTATCATGTCAGTAGAAGAAAAATTAAATCAAGCTAAAGGTTCTATTAAAGAAGGTGTTGGAAAAGCCATCGGTGATGAAAAAATGGAAAAAGAAGGAACAGCTGAAAAAGTTGTTTCTAAAGTAAAAGAAGTTGCTGAAGATGCCAAAGACGCTGTAGAAGGTGCTATCGAAGGTGTTAAAAACATGTTGAGTGGCGACAATAAATAAGGCTAAAAGTTACTTTATCTTTTTAGTAACATTAGTCAAAAGAGTCTGAGTCAAGATGATTCTCAGAAAACAAAAAGCTAGAGATTTCCAATTGCGGAACTCTAGCTTTTTAATTTCGCCTCTTTCTCTTATTATATTTCAGCAGGTTGTTGACCATGAGTACGAATCCCATGTCAATTCTCACTTTACGTTTACCTCTCAGATAACATCTCTTATAACCCAAACAAACCTTTATCTGCCCAAAGACAGATTTCATATCAATCTTACGTTTAGCGAAAATTTGTCTACCCTTGGAAGATAAAAGTGCCTGATATTCTTTAGTTTTTAAATACTGGTAACGTTCATTCATATACAGTCCCTTTTGAGGGGCTGATTCAGGTTCATCATCGCAGTCAACATTGATTTCAAGGCTGTTTGCTTCTATCTCCCCTTTTTCATGATGTATTTTCGTACAGGTGCTTCAACCATTTGAACGATTTCAAATCCTTCTTTTTGATAAAGGTGCTGGGCTGCTTGATTTGCTTCGAGGACATTTAAAGAAATACTACCTATGTCTCCATTTTCAAAGGCCAAACTAACAAATTTCCTTAAAGCCTGGCTACCCAAGCCTTGCCCCTGTTTCTGGGGGTTGATAAAAAATCTTCCGATATGAAGATTACTGTCTTCTTGCCTGATTTTCTGGATAAGCCCCACAAACTCTTGTCCTTCAAAGATTGAAAAGATTCCTTCCAACTCTTGCAAAACTTGAATGGTCAAGGGAAAAGGAATCCTTGGTCCCATCCATTGTTCTTGAAAGGATTTGCCAAGGGAGTTGGACCATTGGCATACGAGCTGAGCGTTTTCTGTGCTCACCTTTTCTTCAAAACGAATTATCATCTTTGCCTCACCATCTTATCTATGTTTCTCCATTATACTACTTCTCCTATTTTTTACGAATAGATAAGTATGATTGATTTTTATTTTTTTCTTGTCGGGAGCATTCTCGCTTCCTTTCTTGGTTTGGTCATTGACCGTTTTCCAGAACATTCCATTATCCGACCGGCTAGTCACTGCGATTCCTGTCAGACTCGCTTGCGTCCGCTAGATTTGATTCCGATTCTCTCGCAGGTGCTCAATCGCTTTCGCTGTCGCTACTGCAAGGCTCCTTATCCAGTCTGGTATGCCCTTTTGGAACTAGGCTTAGGGCTCCTCTTTCTGGCTTGGTCTTGGGAATTGCTTTCCTTGAGTCAAGTCATCCTAATCACCGCTGGTTTGACCTTGGGCATCTACGACTTTCGCCATCAGGAATATCCCCTACTGGTCTGGATGACTTTCCACCTAATCCTCATGGCTTCCTCTGGCTGGAATCTGGTCATGGTCTTTTTCCTTGCTCTTGGCTTTTTGGCTCATTTTATCGATATCCGCATGGGCGCAGGGGATTTTCTCTTTTTAGCTTCTTGTGCTCTCGTCTTTAGCGCAACAGAATTACTCATCTTGATTCAGTTTGCTTCTGCAACAGGAATTCTAGCCTTTCTCCTGCAAAATAAAAAGGAAAGACTTCCTTTCGTGCCTTTCCTCTTACTCGCTACTTGTGTGATTATTTTTGGTAATCTACTGCTTGTTTGATAAAGTCCTGAATCGGCTCTCCTTGGTGGAGAGCTTTTACGATTTTTGAACCGACGATAACGCCATCTGACACTGCATTGAAGCGTTCTACATCGGCTTGACTAGATACGCCAAAACCTGTCAAGACTGGGATATCGGCCACTTGATGCAATTGTGCCAAGTGCTTGTCCAAGTCTGCGCGGTAATTGCCAGATTTCCCTGTCACCCCATTGATGGCAACAGCATAGACAAATCCTTCTGCCCCTTTAATTAATTCTTTCTGGCGCTCAATCCCTGTCGTCAAACTAACTAGGGGAATCAAGGCGATATCTGTATCTGCCAAAAATGGTTCTACAAAGTTGGCATGCTCATGAGGCAAGTCTGGAATAATCAAGCCCTTAACCGCTGTATCTGCCAAATCTTTGACAAAGTTCTCCACACCGTACTGAAAGAGGGGGTTGAAGTAGGTCATAATGACCAGTGGAATCTCTGTTTCAATGGTTTTCAAGGTTTCAACCAAAGCCTGGGTAGAGGTCCCGTGGGCTAAACTGCGCAAGCCAGCTTCTTCGATAACAGGTCCATCTGCGACAGGATCTGAAAAGGGAATGCCCACTTCAATTGCAGAGACACCCAAATCTTCTAAAAAGTGAATCGTTTCTCCGAGACCATCCAAACCTTTCTCGTGGTCTCCAGCCATGATATAGGGAACAAAAATTCCTTTTCCAGTTGCTTTTATAGCATTTAATTTTTCTGTTAGTGTCTTAGGCATGAGCTTCTCCCTTCTTTGCTGCATCTGCTTCCAAGCGGTCTTTGACTTGGACCACATCCTTGTCCCCACGACCTGATAGACAGACAATCATGGACTTGTCTGGACCGAGTTCTTTGGCCAATTTCACCGCAAAGGCAATGGCATGGCTAGATTCCAATGCTGGGATAATCCCTTCCACACGAGACAAGAGCTGGAATCCTTCCAAGGCTTCCTCGTCTGTCACAGGAACATAGCTGGCACGTTTAATATCGTGGTAGTGAGAATGTTCTGGACCGATACCAGGATAGTCCAAACCTGCTGAGATAGAGAAGGCTTCAAGAATTTGACCATGGGCATCTTGGAGCACATCCATGAGAGAACCATGAAGGACACCCGGACGACCCTTGGTCAAGGTAGCTGCATGGTGCTCCGTATCCACACCAAGTCCAGCTGCTTCAGCCCCATACATGGCTACTGACTCATCTTCTACAAATGGATGGAAGAGCCCGATAGCATTCGACCCACCACCAACACAGGCTACTAGAGCATCTGGTAAATCTTGACCTGTCAAGTCACGGTACTGTTGTTTGGCTTCCCTACCGATGACACTTTGGAAGTCACGGACGATTTCTGGGAATGGGTGAGGCCCCAAGGCAGAACCAAGGATATAGTGGGTATCATCGATATTAGCCACCCATGAACGAAGAGCTGCATTGACCGCATCTTTGAGCACGCGCGAACCGTCTGTCACTGCCTCAACCTTAGCTCCCAAAAGCTCCATACGGAACACATTGAGGGCTTGGCGTTTGACATCTTCCTCACCCATGTAGATAGTACATTCCATGTTAAAGAGGGCTGCAGCAGTTGCAGTTGCCACACCGTGCTGACCAGCACCTGTTTCAGCGATAATTTTCTTTTTACCCATGCGTTTAGCAAGCAAAACTTGTCCCAAGGCATTGTTAATCTTGTGGGCCCCTGTATGGTTAAGGTCTTCACGTTTAAGATAAATCTTGGCTCCGCCGATATGCTGGGTCAAATTTTTTGCGTAGTAAAGGGGAGTTTCACGTCCCACGTACTGGCGCAAGAGTTGGTTTAATTCCTCTTGGAAACTGGGATCTGCCTGACTTTCACGATAGGCCTTCTCCAACTCCAAAACTGCTGTCATCAATGTTTCTGGGACAAAACGTCCTCCGAATTTTCCGTAAAATCCATCTTTATTTGGTTCCTGATATGCCATGCTTTACCCTCTCTATAAATCTTCTAATCTTTTCATGATCTTTTTGTCCATCTGTCTCCACTCCGCTCGATACATCTACTGCATAGGGGGTAAAGTGTTGAATTGCTTGTACTACATTGTCTTCCTTCAGCCCACCTGCGATAAAGAAAGGCTGATTTAGTCCGGTAGTATCTAGTTGACCCCAGTCAAAGGTCTGGCCACTTCCTGCCACAGGGGCATCAAAGAGTAGATAGTCTGCCTGAGAATTGGGCACATGACCCTCTCCATCCACCTGCACAGCCTGAATACTGGCGCAAGGCAAATTCTCAAATAAATCATCTGCCACCTGACCGTGAACTTGAACCAAGTCCAAGCCAACCTTGTCAATCGCTTCTAGCAGTTCTGCCCGACTTGGTGAAACAAATACACCAACCTTTTTTACGTCTGAAGGGATGATCTCAGCCAGATCAGCAGCCTGATCCAAGGTCACCTGTCTTTTACTAGGTGCAAAGACAAAACCGATGTAGTCCGCTCCTGCTGAAACGGCTGCTTCCACCGCTCCCTTGGTCGATAATCCGCAAATTTTAACCTTTGTCAATCTGCAACTCCTTGATTCTCTGGGCTACATCTTCTGCCTGCATGAGAGCTGTCCCTACTAAAATGCCGTTAAAGTATGGTGCTACTCGCTCTGCATCCTGCCCTGTGAAAATAGCAGATTCAGAAATGTAATAACGACATTCCTCAAAGTATTTAGCCAAGTCTACACTGGTTTGTAAGTCAACTTCAAAGGTGGTCAAGTTGCGGTTATTAACTCCGATAATCTGAGCACCAAGTCTGTGAGCCACCTCTAGTTCAGCTAGATTGTGGGTTTCCACCAAGACTTCCAGACCAAGCTCTGTCGCATAGTCATAAAGTTCCTTGAGGCGTTCTTCGGACAAGGCTGCCACAATGAGCAAGATGACTGTTGCACCTGCATTGCGGGCACGGATGATTTGCTTTTCATCAATGATAAAGTCCTTGTTGAGCGTCGGAATGTTTACCTGACCAGAAATTTCCCGCAGATAATCCAAATGGCCTTTAAAGAAAACCTCATCTGTCAAAACCGAAATCATCACTGCACCGTTTGCTTCATAAGTCTGGGCCTGTTGCACAATATCCACATCGAGATTGATATCTCCCAAACTAGGGCTAGCTTTCTTAACTTCAGCAATTACTTGCAAACGGTCTTGATGATTCTTCAAAAAGTCAGCCAAGCGATAGGTCTGGCGCAGGGGCTGGATTTCCTCCAGCTCCATCTGCTCAACCTCACGCGCCTTCTGCTCCAAAATTCGTGCTAAAAATTCCTGACTCATTTTTGATACTCCTGCAACAGTCTGAGTTTTTCAAGGGCCTTGCCACTAGCAATGACTTGACGGGCCAAGGCAACTCCTTCCTTGATGCTATCTACCTTACCATTAGCATAGAAACCAAGACCAGCATTTAAGACCGTAGTTTCCAAAAATGGGCTTGGTTCGTTTTTCAGAACACTAAGCAAAATTTCTGCATTTTCCTGAGCATTGCCTCCACGAATATCTTCGATAGCGTAGCGTTCCATTCCCAAATCCTCTGGAGTAAAGCTTGACAAGGTGATTTCGCCATTTTCAAGAAGAGCAATATTGGTTGTTCCGTTCAAACCAGCTTCATCCAGTCCTTCTGGCCCAGCTACTACAATAGCACGTTTGCGACCCATATTTTTCAAAACCTGAGCTGTACTTTCTAGAAGTTCTGGACGACTAATTCCAAGAAGCTGTGTTTCCAAAGCCATTGGGTGAATCAGGGGACCAGTCAAGTTCATAATCGTTGGAATTCCCAACTCCAAACGAGCTGGCATGATGTATTTCATAGCTGGGTGCATATTTTTAGCAAAGAGAAAGACGATGCCAGTTTTATCAAAGACCTTACCTAGTTCAGCTGGTTTGAGGTCTAGGTTGATGCCCAAGGCTTCGAGGACATCTGCAGAACCAGATTTAGAAGAAATCGAGCGGTTACCGTGTTTTGCCATATGAACACCGCCACCAGCCAAGACAAAGGCTGCAGTTGTGGAAATATTAAAACTGAAAGACTTGTCTCCACCTGTACCACAGTTGTCCATGGCATCATGAATTTCAGTTGGAATATGTTGGGCATGCCCTCTCATGACTTGGGCAATGGCTGTGCGTTCTTCAGGTGTTTCCCCCTTCATCTTAAGAGCCAAAAGGAGAGAAGCAATCTGCGCCTCAGTAACACGCCCAGTTACAATACGCTCAATGACATCCGTCATTTCCACACCTGATAAATTTTCAAATTTTGCTAGTTTTTCAATAATCTCTTTCATCCTAGTTTCCTCACTTTACAACCTTCTCGATAAAATTCTGAATAGAAGACAAGCCATCTGGCGTTCCAATGCTCTCTGGATGGTACTGGAAGCCATAAATTGGTAGGCTTTTGTGTTGAATTCCCATAATGGCTTGGTCATCAGTCGAACGAGCTGTCACTTCAAAGTCTTCTGGCATTTCTTCAATCAAAATACTGTGGTAACGCATGACCGCACGACCATCCTCGATACCTTGATACAAAACAGATGGCGCTTCAAAGCTGATATTGCTCTGTTTCCCATGCATGACTTTGGGAGCCAAGCCTAGCTTACCGCCAAAGACTTCTGCGATGGCTTGGTGGCCCAAACAAATCCCAAGAATCGGCTTCTTGCCAGAAAAATCACGAATCATGTCTTCCATCTTTCCAGCATCAACTGGCCAACCAGGACCAGGAGAAAAGACCAGACCATCTGCTTTTTCAGCTTCTTCATACAGCTTAGGATCATCATTTCTCAAGACCTGAACCTCTGCAAAATTCCCAATATATTGGGCCAAGTTATAGGTAAAAGAATCATAGTTGTCAATCAATAAAATCATGGTCTTAGTTCTCCAATTCTAGTCATAGATTTAGCCTTGTTAATGGTTTCTTGGTATTCGTTTTGGGCGATAGAGTCATAGACAATCCCTGCCCCAGCCTGCACATAAGCTGTTTGATTTTTGAGAATCATGGTTCGGATGGCAATGGCGAAGTCCATATCACCCGTCGCAGACAAGTAGCCGATTGCTCCTGCGTATACGCACCGTTTTTCTGTTTCCAGTTCATAGATGCGTCTCATGGCCCGAATCTTTGGTGCTCCTGAAACTGTTCCAGCAGGAAGTGTTGCTTTCAAGGCATCCATGGCAGTGAGTTCTGGAAGCAAACGCCCCTTGACCACACTGGTCAAATGCATGACATAACGGAAAAGCTCCACTTCCATATACTTAGTGACTTGGACACTGGCCGTTTCAGAGATGCGACCAATATCATTTCGCCCCAAGTCTACTAACATCCGATGCTCTGCTGTTTCCTTCTCATCCGAAAGCAGGTCTGTCGCCAAAGTCTTGTCTTCTTCATCCGTAGCTCCTCTTGGTCGTGTCCCTGCAATCGGATTGGTTGTCACGATGCCATTTTTGACAGAAACCAAACTTTCTGGACTGGCACCGATGATTTGATAATCCCCAAAGTCATAGAAATAGAGGTAATTTGATGGATTGGTCACGCGGAGATTTCTGTAGAAGTCAAATGGATTTCCAGTAACTTCTGCTGAGAAGCGCTGACTGAGCACGCATTGGAACATATCCCCGTTGCGAATCAAGTCACGAGCTGTTTCCACCATTTCCTCAAACTTCTGAGGAGCGATATGCGGTTTGAAGTCCAGTGGAGATAGATCCAAGTCTTCAAATTCATTTGGAGCAGGAATGCGTAATTCCTCAAGCACTTGGTTCAAGGCTTCTTCCAAGTCTTCTTGGCTACGCTCACTATAAAGAGCATCCTCTATGACATGGATTTTTTCCTTCTTGTGGTCAAAGACCATGTAACTCTCATAGACGAAGAAATGCATGTCTGGAGTTCCAATTGTATCTTCAGGAATTTGACCAATTTCTTCATAAAGCGAAATCATATCGTAGCCAACAAATCCAATGGCTCCCCCACCAAAAGGGAGGTCTGAATGGTGCTGGTTCTTATGAGTCACTTCATAAAGGAAATCCAAGGGATCCCGATCAATCACTTGACCATTTTGATAAAGAACTCCATTTTCAAACTTAATCTCAAAAACTGGATTATAGGCTAAGATAGAAAAACGAGCGGTTTCCTTGTCTCTCGGAATACTCTCTAAAATAACCTTGTGTTGCCCCTTTAGGCGCATATAAGCCAAGATTGGTGATAAGACATCTCCATGAATGATTCGTTCCATTGTAATTTCCCTTTCAGTTCTACTTCTAGTCCGTGGTGACTGTATGAAAAATCCCCACGCAAAATAACTTGCGTGAGGACGAAATTCGCGGTGCCACCTCAATTATAGGATTTCTCCTATCTCTCATTCCTGTCTTAGAAAGGTTCTGTAACAGGCTGTGCGATAAAGGGCACTCCCTTGAGAATTATGTTTTCTTCTCTCGTTTCAGATGGACCCAACCTTACAGCTTTCTCTGCTTGTTTTCAGCAACCACAAGCTCTCTGTGAGAGAAAAGACTGTAATTTTTCCATCTTTTATTTTTTAGCTTCTAGGTAGTCCGCAATTGCAGCTACATCCTTGTCTCCACGACCAGAGACATTGATGATGATAATGTCGTCTTTACTTAGTTTCGGTGCACGTTTAACTGCTTCTGCGATAGCGTGCGAACTTTCAATCGCTGGGATAATTCCTTCAGTCTTGCTGAGAAGGAGGAGAGCCTGAACAGCTTTTTCATCCGTCGCAGCGACATATTCCACGCGACCTGAATCTTTGAAGTAGGCGTGCTCTGGGCCAACACCTGGATAGTCCAGTCCAGCTGAGATAGAGTAAACTGGAGCTAGCTCTCCATCTTCCTTAAAGACTGCATAGGTCTTCATGCCATCAACAATTCCGATACTACCTTTTGTCATAGTAGCTGCGTGCTTGTCTGTATCAAGCCCGTGCCCAGCAGCTTCTACCCCAACCAATTTAACTTCTTCATCAGCCACATACTGAGAAAAAGCACCAATAGCATTAGAACCACCACCTACACAGGCAATAACGTAGTCTGGTAAACGACCTTCTTTTTCTAAGATTTGACAGCGAGATTCTTCACTGATGACCTTTTGGAACTCATGAACAATGGTAGGATAAGGGTGAGGCCCTACAGCAGATCCCAGAACATAGAAGGCTTCCAAATCATTCATCCATGCTCCAAAGGCTGCATCAACCGCATCCTTAAGAGTTCGTGTTCCCGTTTCAACTGCGTGAACAGTTGCTCCCATCATCTCCATACGGAAAACATTGAGACGTTGACGTTCCACATCCTCTGCCCCCATGTAGACATCACAGGCCATACCAAACTTGGCTGCAGCTGCCGCCGTCGCAACCCCGTGCTGACCAGCTCCTGTTTCTGCGATTACTCGTTTTTTGCCCATACGTTTGGCCAAAAGAATCTGTCCTAAAACGTTGTTTAGCTTGTGAGAACCAAGGTGGTTAAGGTCTTCACGTTTGAGATAAATCTTAGCGCCACCTAAGTGGTCTGTCAAACTTTCCGCAAAATAGAGCGGTGTTTCGCGACCTGAATAGTCCTTTAAGTAATGGCGAAATTCTGCCAAAAACTCTGGATCATCCTTGTACTTGTCAAATGTCACTTCCAACTCATCCAACAAAGCCTGAATCGGCTCCGGTACAAAACTACCACCAAATTGTCCAAAATAACCTTTAGTTGTCATAAAATTTTCCTCTTTCTGTATTGGTTCCAAGATATGAAAAAAGCCCACACACAGAATCTACTTCTGCGTGAGGGCGTTGGTAACGCGGTGCCACCTCAATTATAAAGGGACTATCCCCTTTACATCTCTACCTTGTCTAACAACAAGTTGCACTGTAAGGTGTGCGCACCGAATTTTCATTGTTTCAAATTCATTTTTAAAATCAGCCCACTTTCACTACTTCCAACCACCTGTTCACAATCACCACAGGCTCCCTGAAGATCAAAAATAGTTACTTTTCTGATTTGTTGAACTTATTTTAATACTTTGTTTTTTCTTTGTCAAGACTTTTTTACAATTTTTTTGATGAAGCTAGTACTTTTTCAGAAACTGTTTTGAAAGTCTCAATGATATAGTCCACTTCTTCATCGCTTAGTTTAGTATGAAGAGGAAGCGTAATTTCATTTTTAAAGAAGGCATAGGCCTTGGGATAATTCGCCATATCAAAGCCAAGATTCTTATAGGCTGTCAAGAGCGGAAGCGGTTTGTAGTGGACGTTACTTGCAATTCCTGCTTTAGCTAATTCTTGGATGATAAGATTGCGTTCTTCTAAGCTCGCTCCTTCTACATGGGTGATGTAAAGGTGGCGTGAAGATTCTACAGTATCAGTCTTGTGTGCCAATGGATGGATACGAGAACCTGCAAAACCACGATCATAGCGGTTCACAATGTCCTTACGACGTTGCAACAAACTTGGATAGCGGTCCAATTGTACCAAACCAAGAGAAGCCATGATATCTGTCATATTGCACTTGTAGGCTGGTATGACGATATCATATTCCCATGAACCCAGTTGCATCTTGGCAAGAGCATCCTTAGTTTGCCCGTGAAGGGAAAGGATTTGGAATTCCTTGTACATCTCTTCGTCGTCAATCGCTGGATTGGCTTTCCAAGTAGCACTTCCACCCTCTGCAGTTGTAAAGTTCTTAACTGCGTGGAATGAGAAGGAAGTAAAGTCAGCGATAGAACCAGCTGGTTGTCCTTTATAAGTAGATCCCAAAGCATGGGCACTATCAGACACGATCACGATACGGTTAAAGGCCTGTTGCCACTTGCTTGAAGCGGTAAAGAGATCACGTTTCTTCTCCACAACTTGGAACAAACGGTCATAGTCGCAAACAATCCCTGCGAGCTCTACTGGGATGATCACCTTTGTCTTTTCAGTGATAGCTTGCTCCAGCAAGTCATAGTCCATCTCAAACGTATTTGCTTGAATATCCACCATGACAGGAGTCGCTCCTACGTGCGTGATGACACTACATGAAGCTGTGTAAGTCATGGCTGGAACGATGACTTCGTCACCAGGACCCACTTCCAAGACGCGCAAAATTAACTCCAGAGCGGCTGTCGCAGAGTTGAGACAGACAGTCTTAGGTGTCTGTGTGTATTGAGACAAGCGACGCTCCAGTTCTTTTGTCTTAGGACCTGTTGTGATCCAACCAGAACGTAGAGTGTCCGCTACTTCAGCAATTTCAGCTTCTGTGATATCAGGTGGTGAAAATGGAATATTGTAATTTGGCATTGATTTGCTCCTTTTATCTGTACTCATTTTCTCATGACTACTTTATTTTAGCACTTCAAACACGGTTTGAAACATGATTTTGATATCTCCAAGGAAACTAAATTCTCGGAGATAAGAAAGGTTATAGCGCATCTTTTCAGGAAGGACATGCTCTACATAGGCTTGGTCAACTGACAGGCCTTTTTCGGTCATTTGACTGATAATAGTGTCCTCATCCTTGTAGTTGATGCTGGCTGGAGAGGTAATCCCTGCTGGTAAGAGCAAGGTTGCCATCATTTCAGGGCTATACTGCTCTGTGTAGCGTGGCACTTCAGGTCGTGTACCAACAAAGGACATTTCGCCTTTAAGGACATTGACCAGCTGAGGCAGTTCGTCCAAACGCACACGGCGGATGAAATTGCCAACCTTGGTAATACGACTATCGTTAGCAGAAGTCACCAGACTCCCTTGTTTATCCGCATCCGTCACCATGGTACGGAACTTCCAAATCTTGAACCGACGGTTGTACTGGGTCACACGCTCTTGCTTGTAAATCACTGGTCCCTTGCTATCCAACTTGATCCAAATGCTCAAAATGAGAAAGATGGGAGAGGTCAGAACCAGTACAACCAAGGCCAAAACCCAGTCCAAACAACGCTTGAAAATCAGCGAACCCTTCCTTTTAGAGACAAGCTGGTAGTAAGACTCAACCTCGCTTGATTTCATTTCCACGGGCAAGTCTTCCCATTTCAGCATGCTGTTTCTCCTTTGTTTTTATTATACTATTTGTCAACATTTTTCATTATACCACAAAATGGAAAAGGCGGTGAAAGAAATCTGTAATTTGAAGGATTTCCTTCTTACACTCAATGAAAATCAAAGAGTATTAGGACATGGCCCCGGCCTGCAAACTATACATCTTGTGATAGGTTCCTCCCAGAGCCAAGAGTTCCTCATGTGTTCCACTCTCGATAATACGCCCCTTGTCCAAGACATAGATGCAGTTGGCGTCTTGGATAGTAGAAAGACGGTGAGCGATGGCAATGGTTGTCCGCCCCTGTCTCATCTTAGCCAGAGAAGCTTGAACTAAGCTTTCTGTTTCAGAGTCAATATTGGCTGTCGCTTCATCCAAAATCAGGATTTTAGGCTGACTGGCGACTGTTCTAGCAAAGGCAAGAAGCTGACGCTGACCAGTAGAGAAGCTCGAACCACGCTCAGACACAGGTGCATCATATCCCTGAGGAAGTTCTTGAATAAAGGAATCTGCATCCACGAAGGCTGCCGCAGCCTGGACCTGCTCATCACTGATTTCTTGGTACATGGCGATATTGGACTTAATGGTTCCATGATAGAGGAAGGGTTCCTGCAAGACCAGCCCGATATTTTTTCTCAACTCTTCCTGACTGTAGTTCCTGATATCCACATCATCCAAGAGAACTCGCCCTGACTGGAATTCATAAAAGTGCATGAGGACATTGATAATCGAAGATTTCCCAGAACCTGTATGCCCCACAAAAGCAATGGTCTCACCCTTGTTAACGGAGAAGGAAATATCATCCAGAATCGGATGTTTTCCATCATAAGAGAAACATACATGTTCAAAACGAATATTGCCTTCTTGGATTTTGGCTTGCCCATCATTTTGAAGGGGCTCATAGGTCCTCTCATCAATCAAGGCAAAAACACGACCTGCAGACACCATGGAAGTTTGAAGAGTCGAAAAATTTTGCGTCACTTCAATCAGGGGATCAAAGAGACGATTGATATACTGGATAAAGGC
Organism: Streptococcus mitis; assembly: GCF_002096895.1. Classification (GTDB taxonomy): domain Bacteria; phylum Bacillota; class Bacilli; order Lactobacillales; family Streptococcaceae; genus Streptococcus; species Streptococcus mitis_AH. The sequence continues at coordinate 159,631 of NZ_NCVI01000017.1, forward strand.
ATACATAGTTCCTGCCGTTATTCCCAGATAAAGTCCTCGATAGCCAAAATAGGCCATCAAGACTGCATAACCTAAGAGTTTCAGCAAACTCATGGCAGGGCGCAAAAAGAGGGCATCCAAGGCTACAGAACGGTTGGCATAGACCAAGTGTTCTTGGTTGATTTCATCAAATTCTGCCTGCAGGCGCTTCTCTTGATTAAAGGCCTGGATTATTCTGATTCCCTCGATGTTTTCAGCCAGCTTGCTATTGATATCTGATAAGAGACTTCTAGTTTTTTCAATGATTTTCACTGATTTTTTCCGATAGAGATTGACCAAAAGGAAAATCAAGGGGAGAAAGAGCAATACTAATGCTGTCAAACGAAAATCCAACACCAACATGGTATAAAGGGTTGTCAGAAAGATGAAAACTGCTGAGATAAAGCTAGATAAAATCCCCGAAAACATATCGCTGATGGTCTCAGTATCATTTGTCAAACGAGAGACGATGGAGCCTGCTGGCGTCTTGTCAAAATAAGACATGCCCAGCTTCTCCATATTAGCAAAGGCATCCCGACGAATATCCCTAACAATACTGTAAGACACGCGCGCAAAGAGAAGATTGCCGACATACTGGATCAGAGTTTGTAGGATATAAAGGCCATAGTAGGCCAGCAAAACGGTCACAGCGAGTTGGTTGAGATTGCTGAGATACTGGTCGATAAAGTGGGAAGCCACAAGGGGAATGACACTTTTGATGACCGTCGTCGCTAGGAGAAAACTGAGTGCCAAAAAGGTCAGGAGTCCATAAGGCTTGAGATAAGATATCAAGCGCTTCAATACAGTCCATTGTTCTTTCTTATTCTGCATCTTCTTCTCCCTTCATTTCCAGCTGCTGAGACTGGTAGGTTTGAGCATACCAGCCATCCAAAGCTAGCAAGTCTTCGTGCCTGCCTCGTTCGATAATTTGGCCATTTTGCAGAACTAAAATCAAATCTGCATAGACAACCGCACTGAGGCGATGAGCCGTAATAATGGTTGTCTTGTCCTTTCGTGTCTCCTTGAGATTGTCGATAATCGCATACTCTGTCTTGGCATCTACGGCGGACAAGGAATCATCTAAAATCAAGATATCAGGGTCTAAAATCATAGCCCGACTCATGGCCAGACGTTGCTTTTGCCCACCAGAAAGACTGACTCCTTTTTCACCAATAACTGTATCAAATCCCTGAGGCATGGCTACAATGTCTTGGTAAACTTGAGCTAGCTTAGTCGCTTCCTCGACCGCTGAAAGGGGCAAGTTAGGATTACCAAAGCGGATATTGTCTAAAATCGAAGTCGCAAAGAGAAACTGATCCTGAGGAACATAGCCCATAAGACTACGAAGATCTGTCAGACGATAGTCGCGAATATCGTGACTGTTTAGGTAAATGGCTCCCTTATCCACATCGTATTCACGTAAGAGGAGCTTAATCAAGGACGTTTTTCCAGAGCCTGTCTGACCAACCAAGCCCAGAGTTTGCCCTTTTTCCAAACTAAAGTGAACATTTGTCAGTGTTTCCTCATTTTCAAAGGCAAAGCTATCAATGGCATACTGCAAGCGCCCATTTTCAATACTGTCTAGAGGAAACTCAGGGTCTTGTACAGGTGATTCCTGAGACAAAAGTTCCTCAATCCGCTGATAGGAAACCTTCCCTCGCTGAGTGATATTAAAGAGGAAACCAATAGCCATAAGAGGCCAAACCAGCATATCCAAGTAGCTGATAAAGGTGACCAGATTCCCAACCGTGATTTGCCCTTTCTGAACCATCAAGGAGCCGACCAAGAGCGTTAAAACATAGGAGGAACCAACAAATAAGAGAACCATGGGGTCAAAGAGACTATCGTATTTCATGGTTTGCAGGTTCTTTTGGAAGGTCAATTCATTGACTGCCTGAAAGGACTTGAGCTCGTCCGCCTGGTACCCGAAAGACTTGGTCACTTTAATACCTGATACGGACTCCTGCACCTTGTTATTGAGTTCAGAAAAGGCAGCTTGTGATTCACCAAAGGCCTTATGAGTCTTTCTACCTAAACGACTGGTCGCATAAGCCATGAAAGGTAAGGGTAAAATGGCAACTAGGGTCATTTGCCACGAAATGCTAAAGAGCATGGTCAACAAGGTCACTAAAGCTGTGATTGAGGCATCCACGGCTGACATAACCCCTCCCCCTGCCAGACGCGTTAGGGCATTGATATCATTGGTTGCGTGTGCCATCAGGTCCCCCGTCCGATAGGTTTGATAAAAAGCTGGAGACATTTTTGTGAAATGCTCAAATAAGCGAGAGCGCATAATCTGTCCCAAACGGTAGGAAGTCCCAAGGATATACATACGCCAAACATAACGCAGATAGTACATCCCAAAGGCTGCAAGTAGCAAGTAAAATAGGTCAAGAAGGAGGTCCTGCTGGGTTAATTGCCCCGATGTGATAGCATCAATGACCCGCCCCATAACCATGGGGGGAATGAGGTTGAGGACGGAAACCAAAACCAGGGCCACAATCCCGACTAGATAACGGCGTTTTTCTAACTTGAAAAACCACCAAAGTTTTTGAATAATGGACATAAAATCCCTTTCTGATTGCAAATTGAAACCTGAGGCCAAGACCCCAGGTTTTTCTTATTCATAGGTTACGACTGTGACGGCACCCTTGTCATACTCAGCGATAAAGATATTGGCTACATTGTCATGTCCTTGCTTGTTGAGGTTATCAAGCAACCACTCTTCGCTACGACCAATCGATTCCAAAACATCAACTTGAATCACACCGTCAGTCACAACTGGATACTTAGGATTTTCATCTCCCATTTGGACCACGATGAGTTGGCCATTTTGCTCCTGCACAGCTCGTTTGACCTGTTTCATCTGGAAAATTCCTTGGCTACGAAGTTTGAGGGCTACATCCGATGCAGACAAGCCAACTGAACGACAGGCTTCTGGGTCAATCTTCCCATTTTTGATGAGGAGAGTTGGTTTCCCATCAATCAAGCGTTTGACAAAACGAACATTGTTGTTGAGCCATTTGAGGGTCAAGACCAAAATCGTCCACATCATCAAAATCACTGCGTATTGCAGAATACTGATTGAACTATTGTAAATTACCCCACCGATGATACCACCGAGAACATAGTTCTGAATTTGGTCTGTCGCAGAGTTAGGTGCTAGGTTTCCTTTTCCTGTCACATTGATAACAAAAACCAGCGATAAAAGACCCAAGGCCAGTTTGATTAAAATTTCCATATAATTGAGTGTCATTTGTTTACCTCCACCAATTCAATAGCGTCTGTTTGATTCAATTCTAATTTCTCTAAAAGATACTTGTCTGGTTGGCTCCCGTTCATGGCGCGGTAGAAATTTGGACCTACCTTGACAAGCGCTCCATCCGTATCTGCAGAAGTATTGACATAAACTTCTGATTTATCCACTCCCAAGTCTTTGGAAACAAGCTCGATGAAATGAAGGGAGGTTTGAAATTGGTTGTTAGAGGCTTGATTGGTCTGGTATTTTGAGATTGTCACCAAAAGCATGGCCACCAAGGTCAAGGCCAAAATCATGACCAATTCCCGAAACTTAGTCCCCTTTTTATCTCGATAGGCTTTAAAAGCAAAAAATCCTGTGATAGCTAGGAGAACAATTCCAAAGCCAATCATGATGCCATTTTGCTGACTGATTTGGCTAAGTACATAGTCATATGAGTAAAATTTCATTTATTTTCACTCCCTTTCATAAAATCATTCTTAATTATAAACGAAAGAGAGTGATTTTTCAAGCCATACGTTGGGGAAATGGACCTTTTTTTGGTATAATAAAATCTATAATCTGAATGAAAAAGGTAACCTTATGAAACTCATCTCATGGAATATTGATTCCCTCAATGCAGCCCTAACGAGCGACTCAGCTCGTGCAAAATTGTCCCAAGAAGTCCTACAAACCTTGGTAGCCGAAAATGCTGATATTATCGCTATCCAGGAAACCAAGCTTTCTGCCAAGGGCCCTACAAAGAAACACCTAGAAGTACTTGAAGAACTCTTCCCAGACTATGAAAACACTTGGCGTTCCTCCCAAGAACCTGCTCGCAAAGGCTACGCTGGAACCATGTTCCTCTATAAAAAAGAACTCACACCAACGATCAGCTTCCCAGAAATCGGTGCCCCTTCTACCATGGACTTGGAAGGCCGCATCATCACCCTAGAATTTGATGAATTTTTCGTAACGCAAGTATACACACCAAACGCTGGCGACGGTCTCAAACGCTTGGAAGAGCGTCAAGTCTGGGACGTCAAATATGCTGAGTATCTAGCTGAGTTAGACAAAGAAAAACCAGTCCTTGCGACGGGTGACTACAACGTGGCCCACAAGGAAATCGACCTTGCAAATCCTGCCAGCAACCGCCGTTCACCTGGATTTACAGACGAGGAACGTGCTGGTTTTACCAACCTTTTGGCAACTGGATTTACTGACACCTTCCGCCATATTCACGGCGATGTCCCAGAACGTTACACTTGGTGGGCGCAACGCAGCAAGACTTCTAAAATCAACAATACAGGCTGGAGAATCGACTACTGGCTAACAAGTAACCGCATCGCTGACAAGATCACTAAATCTGATATGATTGACTCAGGTGCTCGCCAAGACCATACACCGATTGTCTTGGAGATTGAACTCTAAGGAGAAAACGAATGGACTATCAAGCTGTCATTCCTGAATTTGTAGTATCTGACATCGAAAAATCACGCCACTTCTACTGCGACCTGCTAGGATTCTCTGTCGAATACGAGCGTCCAGAGGAGAAATTTCTCTTCCTCTCGCTTGAAGACTGCCAACTTATGCTAGAAGAAGGAAGCGCAGAAGAATTAGCTCAGCTGACCTATCCTTTCGGGCGCGGTGTCAATATTTCCTTTGGCATTGCAGATGTTCCTCAGCTCCACCAAAAACTGCTGGAAGCTGACTATCCTATCCATCGTCCCCTGACAAAAAGAGAATTTCGAGTAGGAGATAGCTTTATATATCCTCATGAATTTGCAGTTTTGGATCCAGATGGCTATTTTTTAAGATTTAGCGAGTAGAATAATAAAGATTGGGAAAAAGTCTTTAAAGTTAGAAAAAGGCATATTGTCAGGTGTTTAAAAACTTAATAATATGCCTTTTATGATGGAAAAACCTTCTAAATGTTAGTCAATAAGTTAATTCTTGCCCATTTTTATTATATTTGTTCGTTTTTCAAGCCAAAACACTAACAAAATATTTGATTTCTAAAGTTATTTAGTGTAAAATAAAAACATTGGCTCAAGCCTATTTGAAATTGAATATCATTTTACTTGTTTATGTCGTGAATTGGCACGACGTTTCTACAAGGTGCCGGAACACCTAACAATAAGTAAGTTAGCTTGAGGGGATGGTCTTTTTTGCCATGCCTATTTTGGGGACTTACTTAGAGATTAAGTAGGTCCTTTTTGAATATTTTTAATATTTCCCTTAAGTAGTGCGGACGGGAGCAACTTCCTTCGGAATTTCATCCCTAATTTTTGAGCCAAAAGTCTCAAAAATTCCGTCATAGACAATAACAAACTTATTGTCTATGATACCACTACAACGGGAAATATTTGATAAGACTCGCTTCGCTCGTACTAGTTTTATCAAATATATAGTACTAGCAAACTGGATCACCATAGAAACATTTAACCAACAAGTAAACTGGCTTTTAGACTTTAGGAGGTCTTATGAAATTATTAGAAGAGCGCATCCTCAAGGATGGGCATATCTTGGGTGACAACATCCTCAAGGTGGATTCCTTTTTAACCCACCAAGTTGACTTTAGCTTGATGCGAGAGATTGGTAAGGTTTTTGCGGAAAAATTCGCTGCTGCTGGCATTACCAAGGTCGTAACCATTGAAGCGTCAGGTATTGCTCCAGCCGTTTTTACAGCTGAAGCCTTAAACGTTCCCATGATTTTCGCTAAAAAAGCTAAAAACATCACTATGAACGAAGGTATCTTAACTGCCGAAGTTTACTCCTTTACCAAGCAAGTGACCAGCACTGTTTCTATCGCTGGAAAATTCCTCTCACCAGAGGACAAGGTCTTGATTATCGACGATTTCCTTGCTAATGGCCAAGCTGCTAAAGGCTTGATTCAAATCATCGAACAAGCTGGAGCCACAGTCGAAGCTATCGGTATTGTGATTGAAAAATCCTTCCAAGATGGCCGTGATTTGCTTGAAAAAGCAGGCTACCCTGTTCTATCACTCGCTCGTTTGGATCGTTTTGAAAATGGTCAAGTCGTATTTAAGGAGGCAGATCTCTAATGCAAACTCAAGAAAAACATTCACAAGCAGCCGTTCTTGGCTTGCAGCACTTACTAGCCATGTACTCAGGATCCATCCTGGTTCCTATCATGATTGCGACAGCCCTTGGCTATTCAGCTGAGCAGTTGACCTACCTGATTTCTACAGATATCTTTATGTGTGGGGTGGCAACCTTCCTCCAACTCCAACTCAATAAATACTTTGGTATTGGACTACCAGTCGTTCTAGGAGTTGCCTTCCAATCAGTTGCTCCCTTGATTATGATTGGGCAAAGCCATGGTAGTGGTGCTATGTTTGGTGCCCTTATCGCATCAGGTATTTACGTGGTTCTTGTTTCAGGCATTTTCTCAAAAGTAGCCAATCTCTTCCCATCTATCGTAACAGGATCTGTTATTACCACGATTGGTTTAACCTTGATTCCTGTCGCTATTGGAAATATGGGAAATAACGTTCCAGAACCAACTGGTCAAAGTCTCTTGCTTGCAGCTATCACTGTTCTGATTATCCTCTTGATCAACATCTTTACCAAAGGATTTATCAAGTCTATCTCTATTTTGATTGGTTTGGTTGTTGGAACTGCCATTGCTGCTACCATGGGTTTGGTTGATTTCTCTCCTGTTGCAGCAGCACCACTTGTCCATGTCCCAACTCCACTCTACTTTGGGATGCCAACCTTTGAAATCTCATCTATTGTCATGATGTGTATCATCGCAACGGTGTCTATGGTTGAGTCGACTGGTGTTTACCTAGCCTTGTCTGATATCACGAAAGACCCAATCGACAGCACACGCCTTCGTAACGGTTACCGCGCAGAAGGTTTGGCCGTACTTCTCGGAGGAATCTTTAACACCTTCCCTTACACAGGATTTTCACAAAACGTTGGTTTGGTTAAATTGTCAGGCATTAAGAAACGCCTGCCAATCTACTACGCAGCTGGTTTCCTGGTTCTCCTTGGACTCCTTCCTAAGTTTGGCGCCCTTGCCCAAATCATTCCAAGTCCTGTCCTCGGTGGTGCTATGCTGGTGATGTTTGGTTTTGTATCGATTCAAGGGATGCAAATCCTCGCTCGTGTTGACTTTGCTAACAATGAACACAACTTCCTTATCGCAGCTGTTTCAATCGCTGCAGGTGTCGGACTAAACAACAGTAATCTCTTTGTCAGCATGCCGACAGCCTTCCAAATGTTCTTCTCAAACGGAATCGTCGTAGCCAGCCTACTTGCCATTGTCCTCAATGCCGTCCTAAACAGGAAGAAAAAATAAGAAAAAGAGGTCTAAGCCTCTTTTTTGTTTATAGTTAATGAACAATTATTGTAAAAATAAATCAGCTAAAAATCCTTCTCTTAACATCTCTAAATTGAATACATTCGTAATGTGACTAAATGCTTCTGCTAGTGGTAAATGTGCTGTTTTCCATCCTTGACCATCAGTAACCCAAACAAATTCAACATTGTCATCTGAAGTAATAACAAATTGACTAAGTTCAGTAAACTCTCCAGCAACCGCTTTTAATTTACTTCCTCCGCCGCCATAATAATTCGTTTCAATCAACCAAACCTTATGTTTTTCTCGGGAATAAACTGCAACATCAAATCTTCTCTCAGACTTATCAACAGGTACTTTAATCCCCCACTTATCCTTAATAAATTGGGCTGTAGCTTGAGATTTCCATTCCAATTTTTGTTCCTGAGAAATTTTTGCTACATGCCTCTCTAAAATCCCCTCCATGGTTGTTCCACTTCGGTTTTTTCGTGCATTGCTATCTAGTCCAGTCTCTACTCCATAAACATAATCAACTAATGAACGATTAGCATGTTGTTGTAAAAAAATTAATAAACCAGATTGGACAATAAATTTCATGTAATCATCTATTCTACTAGTGTCTATCGTTTGGAAATCCAATTGCTCAAAAGACATATTATCGTTTTCATCTATTGTTAAAACATCTAAAACTTTATCACGACTTGCAATCAAGCTAGGAATTGCTTTTAACAAATTAGGTTGTTTAGTGAACAAGTGTAATGCTTCTGAATAGATATCGTCTTTGCCAATTAAGTAGTTTAATGTATTTAACTCTAATTCATACTTCTTGGTCTCACGATTAACTTTACTCCAATTCACATAGTACTCTGGCGTTCTGTTGGTAATTGAAAGCGTAGAAAGAAATTTTCCCAAGCGCTCTTCTGACGGTAATTTATGATAATTTAATAGATTCATAAGATTCCTTTCTTAAAAATATTCACCTTGATTGTTCAACTCAAGTCTATCCATATCTATATATTTAGTTAAATAATAATCTTGGTATCTTTGATCATGAATAAAATGCGCACCTACAGAAAAAGATTGTTCAGAAATATGTCTACTAAGTTCATCTATATCACCAAATAAAACCTCAATATATCTACCAAAACAATCTGAACGTCCTCTATATTTAGTATCACCCTCAAGTTTCGGATAATTAAATTCCTCGATAATTGCAATATAACTTATTATATTTATAATTTCTTGCAAGGAAAATTTTCCAACATCATTCAATGAAGCTAATACACTTCTTAACTCTTTAATACCATTATCAATTTCTTCTGATGATAGATATCTGTCATTGTATAATGGATTATTAATTCTAATTAGTTGGTTTTCAATTAATAAATAATCTGAAATTGTAGATTCTATTGTTGTTAATGGCCTTTGTGAGATTGACCTCAAGACAATATATACTATATTCTTTATTAGTTTTACAGGAAATTTTTCAATATGACATTTTTCTATTATTTCCTTACAGATTGTTATAAAACTTACATCTTCTTCCTTAAATCTTACTAAACAATCGTAAGAATTTCTCTTTAATCGTCTTTTAGTCTCCTCGTTCGTTGCCTTATATCCATAAAATATCAACGTTATATCTTGAGGTGTTATAAGGATTCTAGATTTAGCTTCTTCTCCCTCTTTAATTGACTCGGAAAAACCAGAATGTTCTAAACAGTTAATAAGTTCAAGGCCAAATTCTTTATAAGTTGCATACTCACCTAACTCTAACACTTCTCTATACCTCCAACCTCTTCTTTGCAATTTTTAAATATTCTTTTTCAGCATCGATACCTATAAATCTTCTACCTAATCGCTTCGCAACAACACCCGTAGTGCCACTACCAACAAATGGATCTAGAATATAGTCACCCTCTTTAGTAGAGGCCAAAATTATACGTTCCAATAAATATTCTGGTTTTTGTGTTGGATGCTTGCCAGCCCATTTCTCAGCTTTTTTCGTCAAAGCACCTGTCCAAACATCTTTCATTTGCTTACCATCATTTAGCTCTTTCATCAAATCGTAATTGTAATAATGACGAGCTTTTTTATCATTTTTTCTTGCCCATAAAATAGTCTCAGTAGAATGAGTGAAATAACGACAGGATAAATTAGGTGCAGGGTTTGTTTTCTGCCAAGTAATGTTATTTAGAATTTTAAAACCTTCTTGCTCTAATGCCATTCCAACTGAGTAAATATTATGTAAACTCCCCGAAATCCAAATAGTCCCATTAGGCTTCAAAACTTCTTTTGCTAAACGAATCCATTTACGATTGAATTCGTGCTTTTCCTCAAAGGAAGAAATCTTATCCCAGTCACCTTTATCTACAGATACAACCTGTCCCCCAGAATTTGATATACCACCGTTACTCAAAAAATATGGAGGATCAGCAAAGATCATGTCCATGCTTTCTGGTTTCATTTTCGATAATAACTTAAACGTATCTGCATGAACAAGAATCATTTTATCTTTATTATAGTATGGTTTTGTCATTAAAACACCTCCATACTTATATTCGTTATTTTTCATAATTTGTGACTATAATTTCAGAAATTTTTCCTCGACTCGAAGATTTTGCTCCATTAGTTCGGGTAGCTTCAACATAATGGATATTAAAATCTCGATACAACTCCTCTACCAAAAAACTAGAGGAGTTTGACAACATAACATAAGCCCCTGCATCACTCAATTTTTTAAAGGTATCTCTTAATCTTACTTGATCATCATAAGAAAACCCCTCATGAGTGTAGGAAGTAAAGGCACTCGTCTCAGACAATGGAATATATGGAGGATCAAAATACACAAAATCCCCTGGCTGAACATCTAAAACAGCCTTTTCAAAATCTCCCGTTTTAATTTCTAGTTGATTGTTATTTAGGTATACTGAAATAGCAAATATCAATTCCTCATCAACAATTTTAGGATTCTTATAACGTCCATATGGAACATTAAATTGGTTCTTAGAATTCACACGATATAGACCATTAAAGTCCACTCTCAACATATATAGAATACGTGCAGCTCTTTGTACTTCGGACATCATATCTATTCTTTCATCACGATCAGCAGAACGTAAATCTAAATAATATTCTTTTGAATTATATTCCTGATGAACTTTCAAAATTTCAATCAATTCTTGAGGATTGTCCTTAATTTGTTGATAGCAATTTATTAGTTCAGCGTTAAAATCATTAATAACTGCATCTTTAGGAGCTAAATCAAAAAATAAAGCTCCACCTCCAACAAAAGGTTCGAAATACCTGTTATAGGTTTTAGGAATTAATTCTCTAATAACAGGCAATAATTGTCTTTTACCACCTGTCCATTTCGTGAACGGTTGTAAAGTAACTTCCTTTATTTCTTTTATCTTCATGCTTTTAATTATACCATAGAAATTAAAACACAACTCTTGTATTTTCTACCACATTACTAAATTTTCTATTTTAGAATTAAATCATATCAATATCAAAAAATGAGTAAGGCAAATTTTATAAATTCCAAAATTCACCTCACTCTATTAAATTACTCTTTATATCCTTACCTGTCTGTCTTCTGACCGCTGGCCTGTGACAAACATGGTAAAGGTTGCCTTGCAGACATTTCTGCCTTCTTGATTGGTGATATCAACATCCACCACACAGGTTGTGCGACCTTGATGGACACATTCTCCTTTAATGGTCAGCACATCGTCAAGTTTTCCTGCCTTGAGGTAGTTGATAGAGGATTGGAGTGTCACTCCATCAAGCCCCAGCGAGATAACCACCAAACCACTGATCTGGTCGCAAAGGGTAAAGAGATAGCCACCATGGGCATTACCATAGTAGTTGAGCGACGAGTCCACTACTTTGGTCGTCACCACAACGTGACCATCTCTCATTTGTTCAATTTCGTAATTTTCAAAGGCAGATATAGCGTCAAAATGAAAGTCTTTCATCGTTTCCTCCTGATATTTCAAACGACACTATGATACTACTTTTTATAGGACTGTGCAAGGAGAAAGCTCCTAGTCTGGCAAAATTCCGACCTGCTCCACAAAGCGCATAAAGGCTGTCTGTCCCTGTTCTGTCTGCTTATAAACTCCTGCATCCTCAAGTACACGCGCAAAGATAGCACCCACAGAGTCCTTGACGATTTCAAGGGCTTTTTCTTTATCTGTTAGGTCCAGATGTTGGGCTTTGAGCTGGTCTGCCCATTTCTGATGATAATCGGCAACTGTATCAGCTTCTCCTACAAGATAGCTAGCGACTTGCTCCACTTCTTCTTTCAGACGTGGTGGCAAGATTGCCAAACCCATGACCTCAATCAAACCGATATTTTCCTTCTTGATATGTTGGACATCCTTGTGGGGATGATAGATGCCATCAGGATGTTCTGCTGAAATCTGATTGTCCCGCAAGACTAAGTCCAACTCAAATTGTCCATTACGTTTACGAGCAATTGGTGTAATGGTGTGATGCGGTGTCCCGTCTGTTTCTGCCAAAATCTGTACGTCAGGATCTGAATACTGGCGCCAAATCTGCAAGATCTTATCAGCTAAGTTAATCAAATCCTCTTTGGAATCTGAAGTCAAACGCAACACTGACATTGGCCACTTGACAATCCCAGCCTTAACCTGCTCAAAACCTGCAAATCGAAAGGTCTTTTGCAAGGGAGCTAATTCCATAGGAAATACATGACGGCCTCCCTGATAATGATCATGAGTTAGAATAGAGCCCCCTACAATCGGCAGATCGGCATTAGAGCCTGCAAAATAGCCTGGAAACTGCTCTACGATGGCCAGCAGACGCTCAAAACTCTGACGACTAATGGCCATGGGACGATGCTGACCATCTAAGAAAATACAGTGCTCATTAAAGTAAGCATAGGGCGAATACTGGAAGCCCCACTCCTGATTCGCCATTTCAAAGCGGATAATACGGTGATTGCTGCGAGCTGGGTGGTTGACCCGACCATGGTAGCCCTCATTCTCTAGACAAAGCTGACACTGAGGATAATTGCTGGCTTGCACCAACTTGGCTGCTGCAATCTCTTTGGGATCTTTTTCAGGCTTAGAGAGATTGATGGTAATTTCAAGCTCACCGTAGTCAGATGGAACCCTATAGGCGATATTTTTAGCAATGGCCTTGAGCTTGATGTAGTCATTTTTCTGACTGAGTTGGTAAAAATCCTCTATCGCTTGCTCAGGAGAGTGGGCGTAGGTTGACCAAAAGTCACGATTTACCTGACTCGGACAAGGGGTCACCAAGTCCATCAGTTCAGCACCGAGAATCTCACGCGCAGTCTGACTATCTTCAATCGTTTCTAATCGAACGGCTTCCTCAACCAGTTGGTCCTTTAGGTCAATCAATTGATCTAGATCGGTCTCAACTTCCAAAACACCTTCTCCCACTCGTGCCAAAACACGATTGGTCAGGTAGATTCGATCCATTTCCTCAAATGAACTTTCAGAAATGATATGCGTTACAAATTTATCTACTAAGGTCACTATAGAGCCTCCTTTTGACTAGTCAAGGACGCGAGTGCCACCTGCAACTTCAGCTATATAGAAACTTGGAGCGTAGCCAACTACTTCCTCGTAGTGTTTGCCTACAGCTTCCTTAAAGGCCTCAACAGTATCTTTTTGCACCAAGGCAATGGCACAGCCACCAAAACCAGCCCCTGTCATGCGAGCCCCGAGAACACCTTCTTGTGCCCAAGCTGTGTGAACCAGGGTGTCCAATTCCAAGCCAGTTACTTCATAGTCATGTTCTAGAGAAACGTGAGAAGCATTCATCAAGCGGCCAAATCTTTCCAAATCACCTGCCTGAAGGGCTGCTTGAGCTTTGAGGGTACGTTGATTTTCAAGCACAGCATGACGAGCACGTTTCAAACGATTTTCGTCTTTAATCAGATAGCTATATTGATCAAAGGCCCACTCGTCCAATTCACCCAAGGTCTGAATATCTAAGGCAGCTTGCAATTCTTCCACTGCTTTTTCACACTCAGCACGGCGTTCATTATATTTAGAATCCGCCAATTCACGACGTTTATTGGTGTTCATGATAACAACGACATTGTCTTTTAAATCAAGTGGTACCAAATCATACTCTAAAGTGTTAGTATCTAAGTAAATAGCACGTTGGTCTGCCCCCATACCGATAGCAAACTGGTCCATGATACCAGAGTTGACTCCGATAAAGTTGTTTTCTGTTTGTTTTCCGATTTTAACCAAATCGAGACGCTCTAATTTCAAATCAAAGAGATGCTCTGCCACGACTCCTGTCAAGAGTTCAAGGGATGCTGAAGAAGACAAACCAGCACCATTTGGGATATTCCCATAGACATAAAAATCAAAACCTTTATCAATCACATGCCCAGTTTCTTGCAAGAAATGAAGAACTCCTTTTGGATAGTTGGTCCAGTTATGCTCTTTTTCAAACTTGAGGTCAGCTAGAGGAACTTCGATAATGCCCTTGTCCTCAAAGTTGGCTGAGTAGAAACGTAAAACTTGGTCGTCACGTTTGCGAGCAGCCCCATAAGTTCCTAAGGAAATAGCCGCTGGAAAAACGTGTCCGCCATTGTAGTCTGTGTGTTCACCAATCAGATTGATACGGCCTGGTGAAAAGAATGTTTGGTCTGCTTCTTGACCAAAAACAGCAAGAAAATCTTTACGAAGTGCTTCTGCAGTAAGATGTTGTGTCATATGAATTCTCCTTTGACTGTCCGTTAAGTCACCTTAACGTGTAATCGTTTTCTTCTATTGTATCCAAGGGATTTTCCAAGGTCAATCCTTTTTACTAAAATTTTACTAAACTATCAGTAAAAAGCAGAAAAATATGATATACTAACCTTAAAGAAGGAGGATTTATGGCTACCTTAAAAGACATTGCACAGCTAGCCTCTGTCTCTATCGCGACCGTATCCCGCGTCCTCAATCGCGACCAGAGCCTATCTGTTACAGAAGAAACCAGACACCGTATTTTAACTGTTGCTGAAGAGTTGGGCTACACCAAGCACCTCAAGACAGGCGATTCCCACAAACCCAAGCAAAAGATTGCCATTATCCAATGGGTCAGCGAACAAGGGGAGTTGGACGATCTCTACTACTACCAGATTCGCCTAGGAATAGAAAAAAGAGCCCAAGAACTGGACTATGATATCTTGCGCTATTTTAATGACCATCCTTTTACACTAAGCGAGGAGGTGATTGGGATTCTCTGCATCGGAAAATTTAGCCGAGCTCAGATTTCTGCCTTTGAAGAATACCAAAAGCCTCTTGTATTTCTAGATAGCGATACCCTCTCACTGGGACACACCTGCATTATCACGGACTTTTACACCGCCATGAAACAGGTTGTCGATTATTTCCTCAGTCAAGGGATGGACCGTATCGGAATTCTAACAGGGCTTGAGGAAACAACAGATCAAGAAGAAATCATTGAGGATAAGCGGCTGGAAAATTTCAGAAACTACAGTCAAACAAAAGGAATCTATCATGATGAACTGGTCTTTCAAGGAAGCTTTACTGCCCAGTCTGGATATGACTTGATGAAGGAGGCCATTCAGAGCTTGGGAGACCAACTGCCACCAGCCTTTTTTGCAGCTAGCGATAGTTTAGCTATCGGTGCCCTCCGTGCCCTCCAAGAAGCTGGAATCAGTCTGCCAGACCGCGTCAGTCTTATTTCCTTTAACGACACCAGCCTGACCAAACAAGTCTATCCTCCCCTCTCTAGCATCACGGTTTATACCGAGGAAATGGGCCGGGCAGGTATGGATATTCTTAACAAAGAAGTCCTCCACGGTCGCAAAATTCCTAGCCTAACCATGTTGGGAACCAGACTGACTCTGAGAGAGAGTACTCTGCCATAACTCCACAAATTAAAAATGACAAAAAATCCTAATAGAGAGTCTCAAATCTCCATTAGGATTTTCTTTTTTAGGCCATCACAATCATAGACTTAATGGTCTTACGTTCATCCATATCTTTATAAGCTTGATCAATATCTTCTAATTTATAGCTTGAAGTAAAGACACGGCCTGGATTGATATCACCATCAAGGACGGCTTTTAGTAAAAATTGCTTATCATATGTTGTCGCAGAAGCTGCCCCACCTGCTACAGAGATATTTTGCATAAATGTCGAACCAAGAGCACGATTATTATAGTGTGGGACTCCTACAAATCCCATACGCCCTCCATTATGAAGGACACCTAGCGCCTGTTCTACAGCAGCCTCCGTACCAACACATTCAAGTGCTGCGTCCGCTCCGCCACTGAGAATTTCACGCACCTTGGCAATACCTTCTTGACCTCGCTCAGCTACAAAAGCTGTCGCACCCGACTCCAGAGCCATCTTTTGACGATCTTCATGACGACTCATGAGGATAATTTGCGACGCACCACGCATCTTCGCCGCGATGACAGCACATTGACCTACAGCACCATCACCAATGACCACAACCTTATCCCCTTTTTGAACATTAGCAACACGCGCCGCATGATAGCCTGTCGGCATAACATCTGCAAGAGTCAAGAGGGACTTTAGCATACCTTCTGTGTAGTCAGAAGGTTGTCCAGGGATTTTAACCAGCGCCCAGTTTGCATAGTGAAAACGAATATATTCCGCCTGAAAATCGCCTCCCAAGTTATTACCAATATGATTATCGCAAGAACCGTCAAAGCCAGCAAGACAGGCATCACATTCACCACATCCATGGGTAAACGGGACAATGACAAAGTCACCTGGTTTCACCGTCGTAATGGATTCCCCAGTTTCTTCGACAATCCCAATCGCTTCGTGTCCACTATTTTTGTGTCCAGCTTTCGTTTCTGGATTACGGTACCTCCATAGATCCGATCCGCAAACGCACGCACGAACTACACGAATAATCGCATCATCTGCGTCTATAATTTGCGGACGTTCAATTGTAGCAAGACCAACCTGACCTGCCTTTGTATATACTGCTGATTTCATTTAAATTTTTCCTTCCTTGTAAAGTTTAATTTTGAGATTTAAGCGATTTAAAGCCACCTGTAACTGAGACAAGCGCTCCTCTAATTTTTTCTTTTCCTCTTCTAAAATACCAAGCCTTTTCTCTCGCGTTTCATCCCCCTTTTGGTAGAGAGACATATAGTCAACTAAACTATCTACAGAGACACCTGCCGAACGAAAACACTTAATAAATTCCAGAGCTTCAATATCATGATCTTGAAAATCACGAATTCCAGTTGCAGTTCGAGTAATCGGTGGCACAAGACCAACCCGTTCATAGTACCGAATCGTATCCGCTGAAATTCCCAACAAGTCACTAGCAGATTTAATATTCATACACTAACCTCCTCTCATTCACTGAATTTAAGCTATTCTAACTCACTTATCTTATTATATAACTTTGAGTTGACTCCAAGTCAAGCATTTTGTATCTAATCGAAAAAATTTTTATCATTATCAGTTCTCTTATTAGCATACCTTTTCATCGTTTAAACAAAGAGGTTGGGAAAAGTGTCTTTAAAAGCAAAACTCGCATAGTATCAGGCTCGATACTATGCGTTTTTTGTGAAGATTTACTTCATTCTCTCTTAAAATTGAGTTTTCCCATACTTTTTTCTAGTTTTGATGCCCATGAGGTTGCTCTAAGGCTGTTACCCTCCGTTTATGTTGCGCATGATTGCTTTGACTGGTGTCCACTTCAATGGTAATATTCTGAATTCCTCTTTCTTCTAAGAGCTGACGCACTTGATTCTTTGTTTCCGTCATCTGATCCCAATCTTCTAAACAGAGATGGACAATGGCATTATTTTCCAGACCATCCATGGACCAAATGCTAAGTTGATTGACACTTTTGACATTGGTCAGAGCCTCCAAATCCTTCTCCAAATTACCTGTCTCTAGTCCTTCTGGCACAGCATCCAAGAAAATCTTGAGTGTAGACCAAAAACGTGGAATAGCTTTTGTTAGAATGAAGATAGAAATGACAAGAGATAAGAGCGGATCAAGGATATACCAATCTGTAAATCGGAGGATAATCGCCATTAGAATGACAGCCAACCAACCAAGTGTATCTTCAAAAAAGTGCAGGCTGAGAATTGACTCGTTCTTTGTCTTTCCCTTACGAACTACTAGACTAGCTAGCACATTGATACTGACTGCAATAATTCCTAGCCAGAGGATGCCTTCATCATTAACGGGCTGTGGATTAAAAAGTTTAGTTATATTTTCCAAAATCACTAGGATGGATCCTGTGATAAGAATCACAGCAGTCACTAGTGCTCCTAAAAGACTAAATCGCTTGTAACCCAAGGTGTATTGCCTATCTTCTTCTCTATTTGAGATTGTTTCTAAAAAGGCCGATATGCCGATTGCTATAGCATCTCCCAAGTCATGGATAGAATCAGCAAGAACAGCACTTGAACCGAAGATTCCTCCTGCGATAAACTCAACAATAGCATAGCTTAAATTTAAGAAAAAAGCTACCCAAACAGTATATTTTGCCTTCATCTTTCTCATTCCTTTGTTATAATAGATTTATGAATACCTTGTTCATTATCATTATCCACTAAAACTCAAAGAAAGGATAGAAGCAAAACGTCAGCTTTATTCATTTCTGAACAATTTGCCTCAAGTGTCCATATGACTACCATTGACCGCCGTATCAGCAAAACAAAAAAAGCCATCTATCAAGCTTTTCTACAACTTTTAAACGATAAGGGTTACGAAGCCACTACAGTTCAGGATATCATTGATCTCGCAGATGTGGGACGATCCACCTTTTACTGTCACTATGAGAGTAAGGAACTACTTCTGGACGCGCTTTGCCGCCACCTCTTCCATCATCTCTTTGAAAGAGAGCAACCCATTTCAACTGAGGACTACCTCGCCCACCTCTTTCTCCATTTTCAGAAAAACCAAGACCATATCACCAGTTTACTATTCTCCAAGAATGACTACTTCCTCCGTCAACTCCGGAGAGAGCTGGAGCACCACGTCTATCCCATGCTAACTGATGAGTTTAAAGAAGCACACCCAAGTCTGCCTGCTTCTTACCTCCAACACTTAGTCGTGTCCAACTTTATCGAGACATTGACCTGGTGGCTCAAAAAAGGACAAGACTTTACAGACCAAGAAGTTGTGCAGTTTTATCTAGACCTTCTCATTCCTAAAAATTGAATACAGATTAAAGCTCGGTTGCCTTATTTCTAGGCTACTGAGTTTTTTATCTTTTCAATAATCAAAAAAGCCCAGACAACATTGTCTGAGCAGTTTTCTATATGGTCGTTTAACAAAGTTGAGTTTAGCTTTTCAAGCTATTTCTTCAACAAACCTTGTTCTTGTAGAAACTCCTTGGCTACTTGTTCTGCTGACTTGCCTTCAACACCGACTTGGTAGTTGAGCTGGCTCATCTGGCTTTCAGTAATTTTACCAGCCAATTTATTGAGAACTGTTTCCAACTCTGGATGTTTCTTGAGAAGAGCTTCTTTCATCAGTGGAGCTCCTTGATAAGGTGGGAAGAGTTGCTTGTCATCTTCCAAGACCTGCAAATCATAACGCGCCAATTCCGCATCAGTCGAATAGGCGTCCGTGATTTGAATATCACCTGACTGAATAGCCTGATAGCGAAGGGCTGGTTCCATCGTAGCTACATTGAGATTGAGACCATACATTGATTGTAAGCCCTTATTTCCATCTTCACGGTCATTAAATTCGAGTGTAAATCCAGCCTTCAACTGCCCTTCCACTTTTTTCAAGTCCGAAATGGTCTTCAAGCCATATTCTTGAGCAATCTTTTTTGGAACAGCTACAGCATAGGTATTTTGATAAGACATGGGTTTGAGATAGGCTAGATGATCCTGTTTGGCAATACCATCACGCGCCACCTGATAAACCTGCTCTGGCTCATGACTCACTTTAGGTGATGGTTGCAGCAAACTTTCAGTCACCGTACCAGTAAATTCAGGATAGATGTCAATATCGCCTTTTTTCAAAGCTTCATAAAGAAAGCTTGTTTTCCCAAAATTCGGTTTAACAGTCGCAGTCATGCTGGTATTTTCTTCAATAAGGAGTTTATACATATTGGCCAAAATTTCTGGTTCCGGTCCCAATTTCCCAGCAATAACCAAGTTTTCTTTCTCTTTTTGAGCCAAAAGAGCTGGACTATAAGACAAACCAAGCAATATGGTCACCAAGGCAAAACCAGAGAAAATCGTCCGCAATTTTGCCTTTTCCATCACTTTTAGTAGGAAGTTAAAGGCAATGGCAAGCACTGCGGAAGAAAGTGCCCCAATCAAAATCAGACTGGCATTATTACGGTCAATTCCCAAAAGGATAAAGGAACCCAGTCCCCCTGCACCAATCAAGGCCGCCAAGGTTGCCGTACCGATAATCAAGACCGCTGCCGTCCGAATCCCAGACATCATAACAGGCATAGCAAGTGGAATTTCAAACTTCTTGAGACGCTCCCACCTAGTCATCCCAAAGGCAATCCCAGCCTCTTGTAGACTTGGATCAATTCCCTTGAGTCCAGTGATGGTATTTTGTAAAATCGGAAAGATCGCATAAATCACTAGAGCTGTCAAAGCCGGCAAGGTTCCAATTCCCATCAAGGGAATAAAGAGCCCTAACAAGGCCAGAGACGGGATGGTCTGGAAAATCCCTGCAATCTGTAAGACCCAATCCGCTAACTTCTCATGATATCGAAGATAAACAGCCAAGGGAATCGCTATAAAGATGGCCAGCAACAAGGTCAAAAGTGACAACTGCAAATGTTGAGATAGAGCTGTCAACCAATCACTAAAACGATCCTGAAAAGTTGCAATTAAATTAGTCATGTACACTACCTCCAAACAAGTCTGCTACAAAATCTGTTGCAGGAGCTTTTAAAATCGTCTCGGGATTCGCCACCTGACGAATCTCTCCATCCTGCAAGACAGCAATACGGTCCGCCAATTTCAGAGCTTCATCCGTATCATGGGTTACAAAAATCGTTGTCATCCCAAATTCTTTATGCAATTCTTTCGTCAGAATCTGCAACTGTTTTCTCGAAATAGCATCAAGAGCCGAAAAAGGTTCATCCATGAGGAGAATCTTAGGCTGACCAATCATAGCCCGTACAATTCCAACACGCTGTTGCTCCCCACCAGATAGTTCACTAGGTAAACGATGCCCATACTCAGCTACTGGCAAGCCAACCTTGGCCAAAAGCTCTTCTGTTTTCTGAGCAATTTTTTCCTTAGTCCAGCCCTTCATCTCAGGAATCAGGGCAATATTTTCAGCAACCGTTAGATTTGGAAAGAGAGCAATGGCCTGTAAAACATAACCAGTAGAAAGACGAAGTTCACGCTCATCATAGTCTTTGATACGCTTGCCATCCATATAAATATTTCCATCAGTCGGTTCCAAGAGGCGGTTGACCATCTTGATCATGGTCGTCTTACCTGATCCAGATGGACCAACTAAAACCATAAACTCGCCATTCTCAATCCGTAAATTGACATCTCTTAAGACATCTTTTTCTGTGTAACGTAAAGCTACATTTTTGTATTCAATCATTCTGTATCCTCAATTTAAAACTTGCCTCGATTGGTCAATTCTTCTACCCTAGGCATAACTTCTTTATTATTCCAATGCTCCACAATTTTCCCGTTTTCTAGACGGAAGATACCGTACTGGGCATAAGCAACCCCATCAATCTGAGTCTGACCATAGCTAACCACATAGTTTCCTTGTCCTAAGAGTTAGAAAACAAAGTCAAAAGTGGCCTTTACTTATAAACAGCTAATTTGCTCCATTTTAAACCTCATTTTCCTTCTCTTTCAGATTAGCCAAAATTCTTTCTTGAAAGGCTTCAAACTGCCGAATTTCTTCCTCTGAAAATCCTTTGTAAAAGATCGTATCCAATTTCTGACTGACACGATGTCCCACTTCTTTCTGGGACTGCCCCAAATCTGTTAAAACTAGATACTTCTTACGCTTGTCTTCCCCGCATGGACTAACAGTTACAAGATTTTGTTCCTCTAGCTTTTTTATCATAGTTGTTAGCGTATTATTAGCAAGCCCAGTCGCAAGCGCAATATCTGTTGCAGTTGCACAGCCAGTTTCACTATTCCATAAAACCGCTAAAATCTTGCCCTGCTCACTCCGATAAAGAGCTTCAGGGTCTTGGCTCAGTAACTTTTGAAAAATCCGCCCATTCAACAAACGAATATGATGGGCTAGCAAATGACTATCCTTCATAACACCTCCAATTTATTTCGATATCGAAAAGAATAAAACAATTGTAACACTCATCGTTCTAACTGTCAACTATTTCGATTTGGAAATAATTTTTCCCAGTAAAAAAATCTCCTACCCAAGATAGAAGATTTTAATCTTATAAACTTAATCCGTCATGTCCGATACCAAAGTTCGATGCTCCAACGGAATACTGCACATAACTAGTAAGAAAATGAAACCTGACTGAATCCAGAAGAGGGCCAAGTCAAAAATTCCATGTACAGCAACCACTGTAAGGAAAGACAGATAAAGACCGATAATCGGACGTTTCCCCGACTCCTGACTCATATCCATCATCAATCGAACAGGAGCAACAGAAGACAAAACTAATAAAATAGTCCCCACAATTCCGTAACTCAGAATCGTATCGATATATAGACTGTGAGCATGTTCATGATAAGGAGCATTTATCCTAGGATAAGAGTGCATGTAGGTCAATGGCCCCTCACCCCAAAAAGGATTTTGCTTAAACAAGGCCATCCCAGCATCCCAGATAGAAATGCGCTCTTCCATAGAAGAATCCAAAGTCCCCATCCGAACTCCCAAATCACTAGAAAAGAGGAAACTCAAGCCAATCGCGAAGACCCCAATACTAAGCCAAAAGGCCTTCCAGTTTTTAATGGTCGTAAAGAGATAGATGATTGCTCCAGCGATAATAGCAGGAAAGGCAGTTCGATTTTGAGTAAAGTTCAATCCAAAGAGATTAACAAAGCCTGCAAACACACAGAATACTTTCAACCAATTCAACTTGGTCGTTGTAAACAGATAGAAAGCAATCATGATACAGAAACAACAAATAATTCCATAATAATTAGGATTAAAGAAGGTCACTTCTGCACGATTCTGATGCCAGACCTGCATATTGGGTGAAAGAAAAGCATAGTTGAATTTCTTCACAATTTGGAAATGTTCTAAACTCGCAAAAGCAGCTGATAATACGCTACCAAACAAGACGAGCTGCAAAATCAATCGAAAGAATTTATGTGATAAAATCGACTGATAATGCAAAAAGAAAACAGTAAATAGAAAAATTCCTACTGAGGCCACAACTCCCATCCAATTTTGTGCAAAAACGGATATAACAGTACTATAGCCAAGAAAAAGAAGTAGCATCGGATGCTCCCCCATTTTCTGAAGAATACTTTTCATGTCTCCTGTGAAAATTAAACTGATAATATATAAACAGAATACAACTACAAAAAGATAAAAGGGTAAAAAGATACTCAGGATAATTCCCAATAAAATCAGCTCTTTACTAGACAACCCTTTCAGCTTTTCAATAAAGCCTATTGATTTCAAAATGAATCCTTTCTCTCCAAATCAGTTGATTCAGATAATAGTAAGCTACCCTTTATTGTACCACTTTTTTAGCAATTTGAAAACAAAGGAAACGTTTACTAGGTAAAAAAGGGAGCAAAAATACTGATATTTCAAAACTCAAACTTAATGACTAGATTTACTATAAGAAAATCATACCGTAAAGACTAGGTATATGTTAAAATAGTAGTAATATAATAAGGTTTTGACCAACTATCCAAACTATATTTAAATCATTTACAATATCTGAAGAAAGGAAACACTATGAAATCCTACCAAGCCGTCTACCAAATTCTAGCTAAAGAAACCGATTATATCAGCGGAGAAAAGATTGCAGAAGAACTATCACTGACTAGAACATCAATTTGGAAAGCCATCAAGCGTTTAGAACAAGAAGGCATTGAAATTGATAGTATCAAAAACAAAGGCTATAAACTGGTGAATGGAGACCTTATTCTTCCAGAACTTCTAGAACAAAATCTTCCAATTAAAATCAGTTTTAAACCCGAAACAAGATCAACACAACTCGATGCAAAAGAAGCAATTGATTTAGGAAATGAAGCAAACACCCTCTATCTAGCTTCCTATCAAACAGCTGGCCGTGGCCGTTTTCAACGTTCTTTCTACTCCCCACAAGGTGGCATTTATATGACACTCCATCTCAAACCAAATCTTCCCTATGACAAATTACCATCCTACACACTACTTGTAGCAGGAGCTATCTACAAAGCCATTAAGAACCTAACTTTAATAGATGTCGACATAAAATGGGTCAATGATATCTACCTCAAAAATCATAAAATTGGAGGAATCCTCACTGAAGCAATGACCTCTGTAGAAACTGGCTTAGTCACAGATATCATTATTGGAGTAGGAATCAACTTTACTATTAAAGACTTCCCTCAAGAATTAAAAGAAAAAGCTGCTAGTTTATTCAAAGCTCCAGCCCCTATAACCAGAAATGAATTAATCATAGAGATCTGGCGTGCTTTCTTCGAAACACCTACAGAAGAGCTATTATACCTATACAAAAAACAGTCCTTCGTTCTAGGAAAAGAAGTGACTTTTACACTAGATCAAAAAGACTACAAAGGACTTGCTAAAGATATCTCAGAAAATGGCAAACTTTTAGTTCAATGTGATAACGGAAAAGAAATCTGGCTCAATAGCGGAGAAATTTCACTCAAGAGTTGGAAGTAGTAATAAACAAGCACAACCATAAAATCAACAATATATAAAGATTTTAGCTTTTCTGCAGCCCACTACAGTTGACAAAGAGCGAAAAAAAAACTTCAGATAAGTAATCCAATTAAGTTTTACAAATCTGAAGTTTTTATTCTACTATTCTTAAAAATACAAAAAAAGAGTTATAAACTCTCAATAAAACGGAGAATAAGGGATTCGAACCCTTGCGCCAGTTACCCGACCTAACGATTTAGCAAACCGTCCTCTTCAGCCTCTTGAGTAATTCTCCTATTAATGGGCACGAGTGGACTCGAACCACCGACCTCACGCTTATCAGGCGTGCGCTCTAACCACCTGAGCTACGCGCCCAAGTTAAAAACTTGGTAATTTGAACAAAGTTCAAAGCGGGTGACGAGAATCGAACTCGCGACAACAGCTTGGAAGGCTGTAGTTTTACCACTAAACTACACCCGCATAAATACTATAAATAAAAATGGCGCGAGACGGAATCGAACCGCCGACACATGGAGCTTCAATCCATTGCTCTACCAACTGAGCTACCGAGCCTTATTGCGGGAGCAGGATTTGAACCTACGACCTTCGGGTTATGAGCCCGACGAGCTACCGAGCTGCTCCATCCCGCGTTAATACAAAAAGGAGGATGTGGGATTCGAACCCACGCACGCTTTTACACGCCTGACGGTTTTCAAGACCGTTCCCTTCAGCCGGACTTGGGTAATCCTCCAAAATAGTCCGTACGGGATTCGAACCCGTGTTACCGCCGTGAAAAGGCGGTGTCTTAACCCCTTGACCAACGGACCAAACTTTATGGGCACGAGTGGACTCGAACCACCGACCTCACGCTTATCAGGCGTGCGCTCTAACCACCTGAGCTACGCGCCCAAGTTAAAAAACTTGGTAATTGAACAAAGTTCAAAGCGGGTGACGAGAATCGAACTCGCGACAACAGCTTGGAAGGCTGTAGTTTTACCACTAAACTACACCCGCTTAAATGGGAGTTAACGGGATCGAACCGCTGACCCTCTGCTTGTAAGGCAGATGCTCTCCCAGCTGAGCTAAACTCCCTAGAGCTAAGCGACTTCCATATCTCACAGGGGGCAACCCCCAACTACTTCCGGCGTTCTAGGGCTTAACTTCTGTGTTCGGCATGGGTACAGGTGTAT